>JAFZWI010000019.1 GCA_017617355.1 Salinivirgaceae bacterium
CCGCCAAATTTCAATATCTGCATAATTGTTTGATTTTTACAAGATTAACTAAATGCTTATTTATTCGCTTAAACCACATATCACATTCGACCCCCGCAAGGGGTTGTAGTTGTAGTAGAAGGAATATAGGCGATTGTGCACCTTGTCGATGGTGCGCCCGTAGTGGAAATCCCTCTGTTTATGTTGTTTAGAATAAGCATTTATCGTCGCTTTTTAGAGTAGCGCAAAAGTAGAAAATTGTTGGAAAAATGAAACATTGTTGATGGCTATTTTTGAACGCAGACTGGGCGATTCTTATTCCTAACTAAATTGAATTGAATAAATGATGATTGGCAATATTGCTCATAATATGACGTTTGTGCTATCGTGATATAAATCAAAATATTATGAAAAGAAAACATCTTTTAATCGGCGCAATGCTTGTTTCTACATTCGCTTCGTGTAAGTCGGATGACGCATTTACGGTTGGTTGCTACATTCAAAATGATACCCCGAAAGAGGTTACAGTTATTGCGGAAGGGCATAAGCACTGGTCAAATTCGACAGACAAAAACAGTTATGTGATAGCCTCTGGTTCCGCTTGTGAAGTGGCGTTTGACGGAGATAAAGGCACGTATCCGACAGTTGATTATGCAAAGAATGTTATGCTTTACTATTTGGGTGACAGCGTATCGTTCCGGTTTGGCGATGAAACGCAACTTGTTTATTATAAGAACGATACCAAAGGAAACAGTCCGTATAACCTTAACTCAGACTTGTACTATTATACAAGCGACAAAAATTCAGGGAATTTGATTTTTAAACTTATTGAGTGAGTTTTAGTTGCAGGCTAAATCTTTCCCAAAAACTCTTTAGCGTTGACAATGTAGCGGATGTGCTCTGCGGCGCCAACCTCGCCGTGGCTGTCACTTGCCGTGATGCTGAAAAACACTTTGCGGCCTTCGGTTTTTGTGACTTCCGATGTGCAGGTTATCACTTCGCCCGGTTTCGATGCGCGTTTGTGCGCAAGGTTCATCTGAATTCCCACGGTTGTAAATCCTTCGGGCAGTTGGCTCTCAATGCTGCGGTAGGCAGTTCCTTCCATTATGGCTGTCAGTGCAGGTGACGATAAGACATTCAGTGTTCCCGAACCCATTTGTTTGGCTGTCTGTTTGGGCTCAACAATTGTTGTTTCTGTCCCAATGGTTCCGGTTTTTATGCTGAAGTCCATTTGTGAATAGGATTTAGGAGTCAGAAGTTTATTGCCTATAAATCATTTAATTAATCAACCAATCCTTCAATTAATACTTTGGAAAGTCGACAACTTGAGGCTTGGTTAAGTTGTTGTAGAATAGTATGTTAAGAGAAAGACCTTCGCTCTCGCTCTTTTCGATGCTGATGAAACTCTCGCCGTCGCCAATGGTCCAGAATAAATCATATTCGTTTTGGCTGTAAGTGTCGATGCTGGCTGTGGCGCAGATGCCAGAGTCATCGAGGCCGAAAAATTCGTGAATGGTGTCGGCGACATTTTTGATGTCGGCAGGAGTGTAGCTGTCGGCTATGAACTTGACATTTACAGGATTGTCGGCGGTTATCGTCTCCTTGTCGTAGAAAATGCGGAATTGCAGCCGATTGAATATTCCAAATTCGGGTTTATCCAATTCCTTTTCGTTGATAACCATAAAAGTGGCCTGAGTCTCAACGCTTTCCACCTCGGTATATTCGTCGCGGAAGAATTGCGTCAGGTCATAGTTGAAGCAATCTAAAAATGACTCTGTTTTTTTGTCGTTCAGGTAGTTCATCGTGTCGGTATTAGTGCCTCTAAAAATAAAAAAGAAATTTTTATAGTGTGTCTTTTTTATTCGACAAAAAAAGTGCCGCTCTTTTAGAACGGCACTCTGCCTAACTAAATTGAATATGAGAAAAATGATATTAAGCTATGTTTGTGTAAACAGCCTGAACGTCGTCGTCGTCTTCAAGTTTTTCAATCAGCTTGTCGATGTCGGCAATCTGCTCGTCAGTGAACTCCATGGCGTTTTGCGGGAAGCGTTGGAGTGTGGCTTTTTTGACCTCGATGCCCAGTTTCTCAAAGGCTTGTGTCATTGAGCCGAACTCGGTGTAGTCAGCGTATGCGTAAACGGTGTCGCCGTCGACGTCGAAACTCTCCAAACCGGCGTCAATCAGCTCAAGCTCAAGGTCTTCAAGGTTGATGTCGGGTTTGTTTTCGAATTCGAGAACGGCTTTGCGTGAGAACATGTACTCAAGCGAGCCTGTAGGCACAAGTCCGCCGTTGTGTTTGTTGAAGTACGATTTCACGTTGGCAACAGTGCGGGTGGTGTTGTCGGTCATGCACTCAACAAAAACCAGCACTCCGTGAGGACCTTTGCCTTCGTAGTTCACTTCGGTGTATGCCTCAGCATCTTTACCTGTTGCGCGTTTTATCGCAGCATCGATGTTATCTTTTGGCATGTTCTCGCTCTTGGCATTCTGAATGGCAGTTCTCAATTTAGGGTTCATGTCGGGGTCGGTGCCGCCTTCTTTGGCAGCCGCCGTTATTGCTTTCGCAAGTTTCGGAAATATTCTTGACATGTGTCCCCAGCGTTTCTCTTTCGCTGCTCTGCGGTATTCAAATGCGCGTCCCATTTTGTATATTTTTTTATTTGTTGTTGTTTTAATATGGCCGCAAAAGTAAATCTTTTCAGTAAAAAATGAAAAGTTGAAACCGATAATTGCTGAATGAAGAACCTATAAGTTAAATAACAGGCTAAGTGTTTAATTATCAGTTGTCAGCATATCGCCGTTCATGCGTGTCATGTATTGTTGGATTACGGCTTTCAGTTCGCATTCCATATCGGTTTGATATTCAGATTGGCCGAGAATGTTGTTTTGCATCAGCATGTCAGTCAGCCGATAGAGCCCGGTGCTTTTTTTGCCGTCGAATTGGAGCACCATTCCGTTTTTGACATATTGGTAGATGCCGTTGCAGTAGTTGACGGCAAACAGGCTTGAGTCGGGCTCTGTGAGCAGGTCGCAGCCAAAGGCGATGTAAGGGTTGCTGTAGTTCAGCGCGCTTAGAATGGTGGGCATTATGTCGATTTGCTGCGCTATCTTGTCTGAGATGCCTGTTGGCAGGCTGCCCGACGGGTCGAAGAAGATGATTGGAACGCTGAATCCACCTAAATCAGTCTGATATACAGGTTGTTCGGTGAGATTTGTGTGGTCTGCGGTAATGGCGAAAATGGTGTTTTGATACCATTCTTGCTTTGAGGCGTAGTCGAAGAACTTCCGCAGAGCGTTGTCGGTGTAGCGTATGCACTTGTGAATCACCAGCGAGCCCTCAGGGAACGAGTCTTTGTATTGCTCCGGAATGACAAATGGGTGGTGCGATGATGCGGTGAAAATGGCCGTCATAAACGGTTGCGGCATCTCGCTCATCTTGGTGGCGTAGAATTGCATGAACGGCTCGTCCCAAATGGCCCACGTACCGTCAAAATCGTTGTCCCCGCCAAAACGATTGTCTTGATTGTACTCAGTGCGGCCGAAATAGTCGCGGAAGCCGGTGGCGTTGGCAAAGGCCTGGAAACCCATTGAACCGTTTTTGGCACCGTGGAAAAACGCTGTGTAATAGCCTTTTTTCGACAGCTCGCCAGCTATACCGCTCAGTCGGTTCATCGATGCAGGGGTCAGGAAAAAAGGCTCAATAAACATCGGAATGCTTGACAGAATTGACGGCATTCCGTCGATGCTTTTGCGTCCGTTGCTGTATGAGTATCTGAATGTCAGGCTTTTGCCTATGAGAGAGTCAGTAAAAGGCGTGAATCCCTGATAAGCGCTGTCGATGTGCTTGTTGAGCGCGCCAATGTATTCTTTTCCAAAACTTTCGATTATGAACACAACAACGTTTTTGGCTTTAAATTGGGCCGTGTCGGCTGGCTGGTGGACGGGCGTGTATATGTCTTCCAGCTCACTGTCGGTGTAGTAGGAGGGCGTTACAAAAGCTTCCTGGCCTATGGTCCGGAATATCGAGAACGGTGTGTTAAGCACCAAAGCGGCCTCGGCAGGTTTCGACGCATACTGGTTGGCGTTGCTTATTGTTATGGGCCGGACAGCAGTCCCGAATCCGCCACGCATACCATTGATTGTCAAGTAAATCAGTAATAAGAAAACAGCGGTTTTAATCGAATAGAATGATATTAGATTTTTGGGTCGTTTGTAAGCCGGTGACTTGTATAATTTCCAAATAGCGAGAATCAGTATAATTCCGGCAAGCACTAAGTACCAATGATTTACGAATTCTTTGGCAAAAATCGATGTCAGATTGTCTTCCGACGCAAATTCTTGAAATACAGTGACTGTGGTGCGCCGTCCTGTGAATTTGAAATACACGGCGTCCGACAGGTTGACAACAACGGCAATGCTGTTTATCAGCACAAAAAGAATTTTGCCAATCAGTGGGTGGATTTTCTCTTTCAGGTGGAACGGAAACGAGAGCAACAAAAGCAGTAAAATGTTGGTATATAGTATTGCTGAGAGGTCGAATTTCAGTCCGCCTTGCAGAATCTGCGCCCATTGCGAGGCCGAAAGACTGAAACTCTGGTAGTTTTCGGCCCAATACAGAAAGCGGCAGGCCATATACACTAATATTGCCAAGGCTATATTCCAAATCAGCGCAAGTAATTCGTTGTCGAACAATCGGTAGAATTTGCTGTTTTTTATGTTCATAATTGCTTGAAAAAACGTCCTTGAAAGAATTTCGATGTCGGCAAATTTAGCAACAACTTAAACAGAATGGGAGAGTTTTTTTCGCGCGCAATTATTTGTGCATATTTGCGGTTGTTATTTGTGCAATAAAAACACTAAAACCTATGCCAACTTCAAAATCATACGCCGAATTTATTCTAGAACAGCTTTCGGGGCTGAATGAAATAACTTACCGCCAGATGATGGGCGAGTATATCATCTATTACCGCGACAAAATAGTAGGTGGTATTTACGATAACAGATTTCTTGTGAAGCCTGTCAAATCGGCGCGAGAGAAAATGCCGGATGCGCCGCTGCAACTTCCTTACGAGGGCGCGAAAGAGATGCTTTTAGTTGATAATGTAGATAACCGCGACTTTCTGTCGGAACTGGTTTCGGCAATGTATGACGAACTGCCCGAAGTGAAGAAAAAGAAGAAATGACCTTCACATCCATATACACCACGCCTGCCGCGTTCGACAACCTTCTTTTGACTTCCGACGGCGAAGTGCTGACTGGTTTGCATTTCGTAAAATCGTGCAATGCGGTGAAGTCAAACGATATTTTGCCAGTCTTTAAAGATGTTAGTCGTTGGTTGGATATTTATTTTTCGGGCCGAGAGCCTGATTTCACACCAGATTTCAGAATAGACAATGCGACGCCTTTCCGTAAAGATGTCTTGGAAATTTTGCAGGAAATTCCTTTCGGCAAAACCGTGACCTATGGCGACATTGCCGCACAAATAGCAAAAAAACACGCTGTTAAAAAAATGTCGGCGCAGGCTGTTGGTGGCGCGGTGGGTTGGAATCCGATTGGCATTATTATACCGTGCCACAGGGTTGTTGGGGCTGGAAACAAACTTGTCGGCTATGGTGGCGGAATTGAGAACAAAATGGCGCTGCTGAAGTTGGAAGGGCACCAATAAAAAACGCCTCCCCGAAGGAAGGCGTTTTTCATATCTGTCTAACAATCAAAATTTACCCAAGGAAGGCAATCAGAATGCCGGCTGCCACTGCCGAGCCAATCACACCCGACACGTTGCTCGACATACAGTAGTTGAGCACGTGGTTGCGCGGGTCGTATTTCAGTGCGATGTCATTTGCCACACGCGATGCCATTGGCACAGCGCTCAAGCCAGTTGCACCAATCAGCGGGTTGATTTTCTTCTTCGAGAACAAGTTGAAAATCTTCACCAGCAGGATGCCGCCGAAAATCGACAGGCCGAATGCGAAGAATCCACCAACCACAATACCGATTGTCTGAAGGTTCAGGAATGCATCAACGGTCATTGTTGCACCCACTGACAAGCCCAAGAATATTGTGGCAGAGTTCATTATGGCGTTTGAAGCGGCATCGAAGATACGCGATGTGTTGGCACCAACCTCTTTAATCAGGTTACCGAACATCAGCATACCAACCAATGGAACGGCTGTCGGAACCAGAATGGCCACAACAGTTGTGGTGGCAATCGGGAAAATGATTTTCAAGGCGCGCATATTCTTGAACTCTTTGGCGTTCGGATATAGGCGGTCTTGTTCTTTCATATTGATTTTCAACTCTTTCTCAGAGCAAGTCAACTTCACGACAAGTGGAATAATCACTGGCACAAGCGCCATATACGAATAGGCTGCAATGGCGATGGGGCCTAACAAGTGCGGTGCCAGTTTGATGGTTGTGAAGATTGCTGTCGGGCCGTCGGCACCACCGATAATGGCAAGTGAACCAGCCTCTTGCATTGTGAACCCGAAGTAGCTTGCGATAATCAGTACGGCAAAGATTCCGAACTGTGCGCCAGCACCAAAGATGGCAAGTTTCAGGTTGCGCAGCATTGGACCAAAGTCGGTGAGCGCACCCACACCCATAAAGATGATAGGCGGCAGAAGGCCCGATTTGATGAGCGCATAGTAGATAAAGTTCATAATGCCAAGGTCGTGCGCAATTTCGGGCAGCGACATCTCATACACGTTTTTCGCCATCTCAACGCCGTCTTTGGTGTAGTGAACAAGTCCCTCACCGTCAGCGCCAAGAACACCCATACCACCACCAGGGAAGTTTGCAATCAGCACTCCGAAGGCTATCGGGATGAGCAGCAGTGGCTCGTATTGCTTTTTGATGCCCAGATAGAGCAGCAGAAAAGCCAGAGCGTACATTATAAGGAACTGCGGTTCAGCAATGATGTTGCTGATGGCAGTCATATTGTATATTCTTTCAAATATCTCGCTCATAACTAATTACTTAATTTTCATCAGAACATCGTCTTCAGCCACTGATGCGCCGCTGGTCTGGCAGATTTCGACAACCACGCCGTCCTCTTCAGCGGCAATGGCGTTGAATGTCTTCATTGCCTCAACGTAGCATACGGTCTGGCCTTTCTTAACAGTGTCGCCCACTTTCACAGCGGTGTCACCCGACGATTTTACAAGGTAGAACTTGCCTTCAAGCGGCGAAGTCAACTCTTTTGCTCCTGCGGTGTTGCCTGCTGCTGGTGCAGCTGCGGCTGCCTGTTGAGCAGGTGCTGCGGTGCCGTTGTTGGCGCCAATCACAACATTGTATTTCTCGCCATTCACTTCAACCACAACTGTTTGTGGCAGAGTCAGGCTACCTTTGCCAGCGCATTTTTCAGCTTTGCGTTTTGCAAGGTCGGCCTCGAAATCGGCTTTGGCCTTGCCGCTCTTGTAGGCACGGTATTGTTGCGGGTGCATAGCCAGCTCGAACAATTCCTCTTCGTCCTCGCCAAGTTCCCAGCCGTTTTCCTGCATCTCCTTGCGGAAGGTGTCGAGTTCGTCTGGATATGGGTCTTGCGGATTGCCAGTGAAGAATTCGCGGCCTTGCTCTTTGGCTTTGGCCTCAAGTTCAGGTGCGATTGGACCAGGCAGTTTACCCGATTTGCCGAGCAGCATATTCCAAATGTCGTCGGCAATGAGCGACCAGCGTTCTTTGCCTTTCTCCATTTGAATCACGTTCATCAGCGCCATATTCTTGACATACTGGCTGAAAGGCGTAACCAGGCACGGATAGCCCATCATAGGCCATACATATTTTACTTCGTCGAAAAGTTTCACA
>JAFZWI010000020.1 GCA_017617355.1 Salinivirgaceae bacterium
CCACTCCGAAGTATTTTTGCTCCAGTTGGCTGATTTTTTCGTTTGCGCCGTCGAAGTTCTTCTTATACAGATAACTTGCAATCTCAACCAATGCGTTTGTAGTGCCCGACATAGCCGACAGCACAACAATTTTCGGTTTTCCGTCGTCGATAAGACGGGCGACTTCTCTGATGCGTTCGGGCGAACCAACCGAGGTTCCGCCAAATTTCATTACTTGCACGATACTTTCGTTTTTTTAAGGTTATCAAATAAAAAAGCCGGGCGATTCAGTGTCCCCAACTTTCAATCTTTCAGTCTGATAAATCACACCTGACGCCCTGTGCGCCAACGATTTTCAGTGTTCGCAAAGATACGGCTTTTGCCATTATATAAGGTGTGATGGTGGATTTTACGAAATATACTTATTTGGTTAAGGATTGATTGACTGAATGATTGAATAACTGATTATTATGGTTGGAAACTTAAACTTACCCTATTTATTAAACTAAACTCTAACCTCTAAACTTCTCACCTTTAAAACTATTTTTGCCGAAAATAACTGACTATGATGGATTGCGCCATTCGCCCGCTGAACAACAGCGAATTACCTTTGCTTACCGATTTTTTGTATTACGCTATTTTTGTGCCGGAAGGCGTTGAGGCACCGCCGCGCGAAATTGTCAATCTACCGGAGCTTCAGGTGTATATTCGCGATTTCGGCGCTCAACCTCACGACCATTGTCTTGTGGCCGAGGCCGAAGGTGTGGTTGTGGGCGCAGTCTGGGTTCGCGATATGCCCGACTATGGCCACGTGGCCGACGGTGTGCCGTCGTTTGCCATATCGGTCAGACCGGAACATCGCGGTCGGGGGATAGGCACAAAACTGATGCAGGCAATGCTCGACCTTCTGCGCCAGAAAGGTTACAAAAAAGCCTCACTTTCGGTGCAAAAGACTAACTATGCCGCACGTATGTACACAAAACTCGGCTTCCGCACTATTGGCGAGAACGACGAGGAATATATTATGGTTTATGAGTTTTAGGCTCAACTATTTTTTCAGCAGGAACTCGTCAATTATCTTTTTAAAGATAGCCTGAGTTTCCTCGGCTGTCTGAGCAATGCCGGCGCTCATTTGCGGCGTGCCGTTAAGCGGGCAGAACAGAAATGCGGGAATGCTTTGGATGCCGAAAGCCGCCGACAACTCTTTCTCGCGGTCGGTATTGACCTTGTAAACATTGATTTGTCCTTTATACTGTTCAGCCAAATCCTCCAAAATGGGCGACGCAATGCGGCACGGACGACACCAGTCGGCATAAAAATCGATAATGCAGGGCTTGTCGCCAAGGAAAATCCATTGTGTAGGATTCTTCTCGTAATCAACAATTTTTTTCAGAAAATCCGCCTTTGTAAGATATGTAACAGCTTGTGATGACTGTTCCTGGGCCGACAGGAAACATGATGCTGCGAAAAACAGCATTAATAATAGAGTTAGTCGTTTCATTTTTTCCAGAATTAAGTATGTAAATGTAGGCAATCTTTTTTTTTATCGGCAGACTGACAAGTTTTTTTTGAGCAACAAATAATTTTAATTTGAAATTGCAGTTAGTAAATATACCTTTCGGAACAAAATGAAAACAATTTTAAAATTGTAAATATTTTATATTCAGATATATATGAAAAACATAGCAGTTGTTTGCGGCGGTTATTCAAAAGAAAGCGTAATATCGCTGCGCAGCGCCGAGCAGATTGCGTCGGTTATTGAGAGTGATTATTCGGCCTACACCGTGCTGATAACTAGGGATGCCTGGAACGCAAAAATAGGCGACAAGATGTACCCGATTGACCGTAACGATTTCACTTTCAGCTTAGACGGCAAAAAGATTTCTTTCGATGCCGTGTTTATGGCCATTCACGGAACGCCTGGCGAGGACGGAATGTTGCAGTCGTATTTCGATATGCTGAACATTCCCTACACAACATGCAATGCTTTCGTATCAGCTCTGACTTTCAATAAGTTTGCTTGCAAAGTTTTCCTTAAGGAATACGATATTTTGACTGCCGACGCCATATTGCTGCGCCGCAACACACCCGTGCAGGAGCAGGACCTCGAAAACCGGTTTGGTTATCCGATGTTTGTGAAACCCAACAACGGCGGTTCGAGTTTCGGCGTCACCAAAGTCAAGACGCGCAACGACTTGCTTCCTGCCATTGAACGTGCTTTTGCCGAAGATAATGAAGTAATCATAGAGCCGTTCATAAAGGGTGGCGAGTATACTTGCGGAGTGTTCAAAACCGACAAGGAGTCGATAGTTTTTCCACCGACCGAGATTGTCAGCAAAAATGAATTTTTCGATGTTGAGGCAAAATACACGCCAGGAATGTCCGAGGAGATAACGCCCGCCCGCCTTCCGGCCAGTCAGATTAAAAACTGTCAGGAGCTGACATCAAGAATCTATGATTTGTTGGGTTGCACCGGCGTTGTCCGCATCGACTATCTGATGCAATCGGGCAAATTCTATTTCATGGAGATTAACACCGTTCCGGGCATGAGCCGCGAATCTATAATCCCGAAACAGACCGTTGTTTACGGACTGCCGCTTAAGGAGTTGTATATAAAGCAGATAAACGATGCATTGTCGCGGAAGAAATAAATGACACTTCGGTGTCATTTTTTTTGCCAACTATGTTTACTGTCCTATCGACTTGAAATCGGGCAGATGTCTCTCTGTTTCGCGTAACTTTAATGTTACGCCAAGTATTACATATTGGTATTGGTCGATGTAGTTGCCGAATTTCCAAGGTATGTCTGCGGTAGGTTCCTGGCCGCCTTTGCAGTTGTCGAGCCCGTCGCTGAGAGCCCAGTTCCAGCCGCCTTCCAAGGTGAAGCTTACGCCTTGCACCACGCGGTATTTTACTCCGGCGCCAAACTGTACTACTGGCGCCAAATTGGAAAAGCTCTGTGCAAAAATCTCTTCCTTGTCTTTGAAACGGTACAGATGTCCGAAATTGATTAATCCGCCAATGCCGCCAAACAGATATGCAGGCATTCGTGTCTGTTTTTTCATTATCGGTTTGCCAACTTGTTTAAAAACGATATGGTTAGGTTTTTCGGGGATGAAATACCACTCATATCGCAGCGACAATTCGGCAAAAAAAGTTGTGAATCCAATGTTGCGTGACCAATATGCATCGTTGTTTATTGGGTCTTCGGCCCGCATTTGACCAAATCGTATGGAGCCACCAATTGTGTGTCCGCTCAATTTAAGAAAGCCGCACTCATCACGGTGGCCAAGATTGTATTTCAATCCGGTGTTAATTACGAAACCAGTTGTGTTTGGGGGAAGAATCCATGCTTGGGTTGATTTGTTTTTCGGAGAGCAGATGTCGCCCATAAAATTGCACAAGCCGCCGCCAAGCGAAATTTCATAACGGTGCAACCGACGGTTTATGGCCGTCGCCTCAGGCAGCCAACCAACTATCAGCAGAACTGCCAATCCGAATCTTAATATGTTAACTTTCAGAAACATCAGCGGCAAATCTTTTTTTCGGTTAACGTATAATCCTGCTGATTAAACGGATAAACAATATACAAAATTATGTGGCAAGTTGTTTTTTTATGATTGCCAAATAGTTCTGGATATTACACAAGATTCACAATATTAGCAAAATCGTCGATTATGAAGTGGGCGCCGGCCTCCTCAAGCTGTTTGCGGCTATGGTTGCCGTAGGTTACGCCGCATGTCAGGCAACCTGCGTTCAATCCCATTTTTATGTCGAAGGCGGTATCACCTACAACCATTGTCTCATTGGCTTTGCCTGCTATTTTTTCCAAAGTCTTGAACACTGCTTCCGGGGCGGGTTTAGGATGTTGGATGTCATCGTTGCTGATAATGAGGCTGATATAATTGGTGAGATGCATATCGGAAACAAATTCGCGGAGCGAGTTGCCGCTACGGCTGCTGGCTATCGTAAGTGTCAAACCGCGCCGGTGCAGGGTGGCTATTGTCTCTGCAACGTGAGGAAAAATCTGTACCGCACCGCGTTTATTGTTGATGCTGAACAATTGGCGGTAAGTTTGTTCGCATAATGCTGCCGTGGTCTCGTTCATCGGAATCAAATCGGCAAAAGTCTGTCGCAGAGGCAAGCCTATCATGGCGGCGCATTGCTCTTCGGTGCGCGGCTCAAGTCCGAGTTTGGCTATTACTTGCAGCATGGTGCCGACAATTAGCTGGCGCGTGTCACCAATTGTGCCGTCGAAATCGAAAATTAGATTTTTAATCGGCTTTGAAAACATAGCATGCGTTTTTAAGAGCACACCTATATATAATAGGTATAGGTTACTGCTCGAAGAAGAAGTCCTGCAACTCGTTGATGTCGGCAGGCGTAAGGTTCGATTCGCCCTCAAATATCAGGTCGATAGCTTGTTGCAGCTCCTCGTGCGATATGTAGTTGTCCATGTTCTTGTCGACACTCTTGAACTTGTCGGGGATGCCCTTGGGTTTGGTCGACTCGGTTGCACCCGATGCTTCTGATGTTGCGGAGTAAACTCTCGTCTCGTTGTGGCCGACAGCATCCGGGTTGTAGATAAGGGTGATTATCTGAGCGTCGGTCATGCGGATACCGTTTGTGTTGACAATAGAGCCGAAAGGCGTATCTTCCTCTTTGTCAAGGTAATCGGGCACACCGTCTTTGTCTGAATCGACAGGGCAGCCAACTTGATTAACTTTCACATCTTTAGGCGTTCCGGGGCACTCGTCGTTGAAGTCGTCAACGCCGTCACCGTCCTCATCTTGGTGGTCGGTAACAGTGAATTTGAGATTCCGGAAATTCTCAACAGCTGCAATCTCATCGTCGCTAGAGAACAAGTCGAAGGCAAGCGATACGTAGGTGTTAAGCACGATGTCGTTTTTCCAGATACCCTTGCCGCCTTTGACGTTGTCAACGTAATCGGTAAACGGCAGATGCGCAACTGAGCCGAAACGGCACGTAACACGGTCGCTGACAGTTATGTTCAAACCCAAATCGATAGGAACGGCAACGCTTGTCTTGGAGTATTCGCCGTCGCCGTAAAGATTGAGGCTGCGAAGGTCGGTCTCATAGTCATAATCGCGGACAATGAGTTCGCCTGCTGCGTTACGTATGGTGCCGTCGTACCAATAATTGTAAGGCTCGCCGCTGCTGTTCAGCATATCGCCCTTGGAGGCAAACTGGAAAAATTCGACACCCAGCGACACGTATGGGTGGATTGGTCTTTTGCGCTCAAGTATATGGTTGAAGTTGTAAACCACTGAAACACCGCCTATAAAAAGCTGCGAGCGGAAGTTAGCCACAGCCTTCATGCTCTCGACATCAAAACGCCCCATTTTTCTGTAAAGTTCAATCTGTTCTGCACTGAATTTGCCACTTGCTTTGTCAATGCAACTTGAGAAATCGATTGTACGTGTGTTTTCGGCATTGTAAACGCTGCCGCCCACCTTGCCAAGGGTTCCGTGGAACTCTATGTCGAAGTATTTGTTGATGTTACGGCTTATCTGGAAGCGATACGAGGTGAGGCCGTTGATAGGCGATTTGAAATAGTCGGTGACATCGCCATAAAAAGAAAAATTGCCGACACCGACACCGATAACCGGCTTTAATGCGGCACTTGAATGTTCCTCCTCCTCGGCAAGCAGTATCGACAGATAGTCATCGTCAATCTCCTGCTGCGCCCTGACAGTCAAACCTAAGGTAAAGCACAATATGACAACCACCCAAAATCTCATCAGCACACTGTATTATTTAGCTTGACCTTTACTTGTACCATTTTTGATTTGCAATCATCAGTGCCTCCTGCACTGTTATACGCATTCCGTTGTTGTAGGCCGAAACGAAGGCATCGTGAATCGGTGTGTTGTTCCAGACATAAACACGATAGTCGCGGGCGTCTTTGTATTTTTCAAAATTACCTACGGTGTATTTGTTCCAGCCGTTGTGTATCTCCACTTGAACTTGGTCGGTGATATTCAAACGTTTAAAGTAGTTTTTCCCGACAAGTTTGTGGCCGGCGGCAATCTGAACCCTGAATGCGATACCCTGCTCAGGCGACGGCACATCGGATATATCGGAAACAGTAGAGTTGTAGTTGTGCGGATGACTTGCGCCTCCACCATAATTCGATGAGCTTCTGTTGCCCGAATACGAACTGCTATTGTCGGCATAACTCGGTTCTGTTGTGCGTGCCGGCTCCGGAGTGTATGTCGAAGGCTCCGGTGTGTACGTTGTTGGCTCTGTGTAAGTTGGCGTTGTTGTTTGAGTAGGCTCCTGCTTAGGTGTTGTTGTTGTGCTTGCCACTGGCTCCGAAGGCTCAAAGGTAAGAGTCTCTTGTGCCACAACTTGTTCGCTGTCGAACGATTCCAACTCAACATTGCGCTCGGCTATGTTGATAGTCTTTGTGCGGTCCGATTCAGCATATGAGAATGTTCCAACAATTTTGAACTCTTCGTCAGGAATCTCACCCTCGGGCACCAGTTTGTACGATACAACAAACTGCGCTTCTTGAGGCATATTCATCCACAAGAATTTGATAATGTGATTTTTATAAGTAAAAATAGAGTTCTTCGATTTTATGCTCTCAGCGGTGTATCCCACCGGAATTTGCTCTTGAATCTTACCGAAATCCTTCAGGTCGCCTTTGTTTACCATAATGTTGACAATCACCTCGTTGTTGTCGTTAAGGAATGGCTTTTGGCGGATGCAGTCGACATTTTTCAGATTGACATTCTGGAAAGAATAAGCCTGCTGGCTGTTGGCAGAAATCACCTCATCGCCTTCGATGTTTACTGTTTTAGCTGCGATATTGGCTGTCTGGACAGCATTGTCGAGGATGTAAGAGAATGTTCCGTCAAAGGTGTAAGTGCCTGAAACTGTGGGGTCGACTTGAATAGCATACGACACAACTATTTGCCTGTCGTATGGCACTTTCATCCATTGGATTTTAACTTTTTGGTCGACAAACGAGAATTCGCCATTGGCTGTCTGGCGAGCCACGGCCTTGAATCCGTTCGGCAATTTCTGCTGGAAGCGGGCGAAACCCTCAATGTCTCCCTTGTCGATTGTTACTTCTACCAAAAACTCACTGTCGCACTTGGCCGTATCGGGCATGTTCAGTGTAACTGAAACAGGCTCTCCGATTAATCCGAAGAACATCAATAAACTGATGAACCCTAAAATTAAATTCGATTTAAGCATAAAGTAAATCTTGCGTATAGCAATCAACTCAAATAATTGCTAAAGTAAGCAAAAACCTTATACAATATAACTTTCAAGGCGTTTTTGTGTTTTTTTTATCCACAATGTGTTATTAATAACTATTACCGCGTTTAGTTTGTTGTAAATCAGCTATTTATAAACAAAATAAAGCGATAGCTATGGTTTAAATCACCTTGACTATCGCTTTATTTTTTAAGTATTTAAGCGCAGAAACGCTGTTTTTTTCAGTAATGGAAGCTGCTTCCACCCAAAAATTCACGCAAAATCGAAGTCGGCGGAATCTCGTTATCTGGAATCGGTTTCACGTAACTCAAGAATTTCAGCAGCCGCAGAGCCTCGCGGTAGGCAGTACAGTTTGGCGGCACTTGTTGCAAGATTGGCTCAACGTAACGTTTGAGCACACCCGTTTCGTAAACCATTGCCGTATTGAACATAATATCAGCACGTTCTTGATTTGGGAATATGTGCTTGTCCTCGCCCCGGCGCACGCTCGGCCAGCGGTCGATAGTGTCTTTTGCGCTATAGCCGCGGTAGCGGTAGTCACGAACAATTCGGCGGATAAGGCGCGTGTCAGTGGTTGGTATGCGGTTGTGGTTGTCGAGCGAAAGTGTGGTGAGCGCCGACACATAAACGCGGAATTTCAGACTGTCGTCAATGTGTGATGTCAACTTCGGATTCAGCGCGTGGATACCCTCGGCAATGATGATGCTGTTGGCGTCGAGTTTCATTTTCTCACCGTCGAAGAAGCGTTTGCCGTCTTTGAACGAGAACTTTGGCACATCTATGGTATTGCCGGCGAAAAGTTGGTTTAAATCGTTGTTAAGATACGGAATATCAAGTGCTTCTAATGCTTCAAAGTCATAGTCGCCGTTCTCATCGAGCGGTGTTTTCTCGCGGTCGACAAAATAGTTGTCGAGCGACAGCGTAACTGGGTTAAATCCAGCAACTTTCAATTGAATGGCAAGTTTGTTGGCAGTGGTTGTCTTGCCCGATGACGACGGTCCCGAAAGCAGCACCAGGCGCGGCTGAGGCTGACGAGTGGCAATCATATCGGCAATCTGCGCAAGCTTTTTCTCCTGTAGCGCCTCTGAAATTTTTATCAATTCGCCGATGCTGCCGTCGTCAATGTGCTGGTTAATGTTGCTCATGTAGCTGATATTCAATATTCTGCCCCATTTTTTAAATTCGTGTAGAACATCAAACATCTTGTCTTGCGGCTCAAGGTCGGCAACAGTGTCCGGATTGTTTGAGAATGGTGCACGGAGCAGCATTCCGTCGTAGTATTTATCAATGCTGAACACCTTCAGATAGCCTGTCGACGGCAAAAGGCAACCATAGAAATAGTCCATTACATCGTCGAGGTAATAGACTGAAGAATAGAGATGAGCGCGAGTTTTGAGCAGTTGCGCCTTCTCATGGTAACCCATATCATCGAAGAGTTTGATAGCCTCTTCGGCAAGCATTCGCTTGCGGGTGAATGGCAGGTCAAGCCCGATTATTTCGCGCATGCGTTTGTCAATTTCAGCAACTTGGTCCACGCTAACCGAGTCAACACCTTCTATCTCACAATAATAGCCGTTCGAGATTGAATGCTCGATTTTCAGTTTCCGCCCCGGAAAAATGTCATGGACGGCCTTGTAGAGCACAAAACTCAACGAGCGGTCGTACATCCGTTTGCCTTCGGGATGTCTAAAACCAATAAATTCAACAATATACGGATTGAACAATGCAAAATCGAGTTCTTGCAGTTTGTTATTGACATATGCCGCATATATTGGCTCTTTGACAAGCCCCATATCGATAGCAACTTGTTGTAATGTAATGCCTTGCGGATAGTTTCGCGTTTCTCCGTTGTTGGTGCAAATAATCTCAATCATAACAATAGTTTTTATCTAACTAAAAGTATGATTTTTAGAGATACCAACAAACAGATTTTGCTGAATTGTCGGAAAATAATGTTGTCAGGATTGCGTAACAGCCTCAATCACAGGTATTATGACGGCGGTAAATACACCCATTAGACCGATAGCCATGCCTGCCACCGCACCTTCGATGCGCCCCATTTGCATAGCGCGTCCGGTGCCTACGCCGTGAGCTGCCGCCCCCATTGCCAGTCCTTTCGCCACATGGCTTTTGATTTTGAGTTTGTCCAAAAGCCAAGGTCCGATAACGCTTCCAAAGATTCCGCAAGTTGCCACTGAAACAGCTGTAAGTGATAGGATTCCGCCTGACCGGGCAGAAATTCCTAGCGCTATCGGCATTGTTACCGATTTTGGTTCCATTGATACCATAACCTCAACGGGTGCCTTGAAAATGAGACAGATACCCATTACGCTCAGCACTCCGACAAGGCTGCCGACAAAAACCGTGAGCAGTATCGGTATAAGATTGGCTTTTATGGCGTCGAACTGTTTGTGCATGTTATAGCCCAAAGCAACCACCGTAGGGCCGAGCAAAAATGTTATCAAATGGGTGTTTTGTTCGTATGTTTCGTAATCGATATTCAACAACAACAAAATCGGAATGAGAATGACAACCGCTATCAGAATGGGACTAGTTATAGGACGGTTCCATTTCTTGTTGATAACCAGGCCAATCCAAAAGCTCAGGACTGTTATGGCAAGAATAAATGGTTCGCTCTCAATTATTGCTCTCATCGGTTTTGTCCAATTTATCCATTAATTTCCCGACAACAGCCAAAACCAGCATTGTGCTGACAACTATCGCAAGGACAATCGTAACTATGTTATTACCAAGTATTTTGTACGATGCGATAAGTCCGATGCTTGGAGGCAGAAACATTATCGTCATGTTTTTTGTGAGGAATTCCGACACTTTTTCGACCGATTCTGGCTTAACGATTTTTGCCTGAAGCGAAGCGAAAAGCAGCACCATTCCGATGACATTGCCTGGTACGAAGTGGTTTATTAGCATGCTGATACCTTCTCCCACTATCAGATACGACAACAATATCAGAATACCTTTCATGCCTATGAATTTTGCTTTAACTCGTCAGCCAGGAACTGCGCGGTGTAGCCAACGCCCTTTGCTACAACCTGTTCGGGGGTGCCTTCGCTCACAATCTGTCCTCCGGCCGAACCGCCTTCGGGCCCCATATCGATAATATGGTCGGCAACTTTTATCACGTCAAGATTATGCTCAATGACGACTACCGTATTTCCCTTATCGACAAGCTTTTGCAGTACATCAAGCAGCACGCGGATATCCTCGAAATGTAGGCCTGTGGTGGGCTCATCGAGAATGTAAAGCGTCTTGCCGGTGTCCTTTTTCGATAGTTCGGCGGCCAGTTTAGCACGTTGCGCCTCTCCACCGCTCAAAGTGGTCGACGGCTGGCCCAACTTGACGTATCCTAATCCCACCATTTGCAAAGCCTTGATTTTTTGCAGGATTTTCGGCTGATTCTCAAAAAACTCAACAGCCTGATTGATAGTCATATCCAAGATGTCGGAAATTGACTTGCCTTTGTAGCGGACTTCGAGCGTCTCGCGGTTGTAGCGGTGGCCGTTGCAGTCGGGGCATGGCACAAGCACATCGGGCAGGAAGTTCATTTCAATTGTCTGAACGCCAGCACCTTTGCAGGTCTCGCAACGCCCGCCTTTCACATTGAATGAGAACCGTCCGGCTTTGTAGCCACGGATTTGCGCCTCGGGCAAACGCTCGAAAAGTGCGCGGATGTCGGAGAAGACGCCGCTGTATGTGGCTGGATTTGAGCGCGGAGTGCGGCCCAGTGGTTCCTGATTCACCTCAATCACCTTGTCGATATTGCCGATTCCCTCAATCGAGCCGAACGGCAGTGGCTCTTGAATAGAACGGTAAAAGTGGTGATTCAGAATAGGATGCAGCGTCTCGTTGATGAGCGACGATTTGCCGCTGCCCGACACGCCGGTTATGCAGACGAACTTGCCCAACGGTAGCGTAAGTGTCACGTTTTTAAGGTTATGACCGGTGGCGTTGTTCAAAACAATGGCAAGGCCGTTGCCTTTGCGGCGTTTTTGGGGCACCTCAATTTGGCGCGTGCCGTTAAGGTATTGTGCTGTGAGTGAATCGGTTTTAAGGATTTGCCAAGGTGCGCCCTCGCCAACCACATTTCCGCCCCGACGACCCGCAAACGGACCAATATCAACAATATGGTCGGCGGCAAGCATCATATCTTTGTCGTGCTCAACAACAATTACCGTGTTGCCGATGTCGCGCAACTCTTTCAGCGACTCGATGAGTTTGCGGTTGTCGCGTTGGTGCAGTCCAATCGACGGCTCGTCGAGAATGTAGAGCACATTGACGAGTTGGGAGCCAATCTGTGTGGCAAGTCTAATGCGCTGACTCTCACCGCCCGACAAGCTTCGCGAACTGCGGTTGAGCGACAGATAGTCTAGTCCGACCTTGACCAGAAATCCCAACCGGCTGCGAATTTCCTTCAGAATCTCGGTGGCAATGGTGCGCTGCTTGTCGTTGAGGCGGTCCTCAAGGCCGTCAAGCCAAGTGTATAGCGACTTGATGTCCATATCGGCCAGTTCGGCGATGTTCTTGCCGTCGATTTTGAAATGCAGCGCCTCACGGTTCAAACGTGCGCCCCCGCATTCAGGGCAAACCACCTGTTTCACAAAGTTTTGCGTCGGGTTTTGCTTGTCGTCGGTAACCTCATCGGTGGTGATGTCCTGCAGTTGCGCAATCACACCCGGAAAGTTCAAAAAATAGTTCGACGAGTTGCCTAGCGGCGTGTTCAGTAGTTTGAACGGCTCGTCGGAACCGTTGAGAATCACGTCCATAGCCTCGTCGGAAATGTCGCATATTGGCGTATCGAGTTTGAATTTAAACTTATCGGCAATTGCTTCTAATTGCCAGAATATCATCGAATTGCGATATTTTCCCAGTGGTTTTATGCCGCCGTTTTTAATGCTCAAAGTACGGTCGGGTATCACTTTGTCGGTATCTATCTGATTGACAATACCCAATCCCTTGCAATGTGGGCACGCGCCCACGGGTGAGTTGAACGAGAAGGTGTGCGGCGCCGGCTCATTGTACGACAGTCCGGTTTCGGGGCACATAAGGTGACGGCTAAAGTAGTGTTCCTCGCCCGTATCGGCGTTCTGAACCAGAATAACGCCATCACCCTCTTTCATTGCCGTGTCGAGCGATTGAGCCATCCGTTTGCGGTCCTTCTCATCCACCTTCAGGCGGTCGATAACTACCTCAATATGATGCGTTTTGTAGCGGTCGAGGCGCATTCCGTACGAAAGGTCGGTGATTTTGCCGTTCACCCGTGCGTAGAGGTAGCCCTTGCGTAAAAGTTGCTCGAAAAGTTCCTTGTAATGGCCTTTGCGCCCCTTGACGAGCGGTGCCATCAAGTAGATTTTTTGACCATCCATCTTATTGATAATGATATCGATAATCTGGTCGTCAGTGTATTTGACCATCTTTTTACCGGTGTTGTAGGAATAGGCCTCTCCGGCGCGTGCGAAAAGAAGGCGCATAAAGTCGTAAATCTCTGTGGTTGTGCCAACTGTAGAGCGCGGGTTTTTGTTGGTGGTTTTCTGCTCGATTGAGATTACGGGGCTCAAACCAGTGATTTTATCCACATCAGGTCGGTCCAATCCGCCCAGAAACTGACGTGCGTAGGCCGAGAAAGTCTCGATGTAGCGGCGCTGCCCCTCGGCGTATATGGTGTCGAAGGCGAGCGATGATTTTCCGCTGCCGCTCAAGCCGGTAATCACCGTGAGTTTGTTGCGTGGAATGGTTACATCGATGTTTTTCAGGTTGTGCTCACGCGCCCCGTAAACACGGATAAAATCCTCATTCTCAATCACATCACTTTGAACCATAGAGAAATCGTTAAAAGCGCACAAAAGTAGTGATTTATCTGATTTTGTTCATCCTGTCCATTTCGCGCTCAGTGTCTTTTCTCTTAATATCTTCGCGCTTATCGTAAAGTTTTTTTCCGCGGGCCAGGCCGATACTAACTTTTGCCAAACCTTTTTCATTGATATACATTGTGATAGGCACAATGGTATATCCTTTTTCCTTTATCTTCTTTTCAAGTCGGTTCAATTCACGGCGCTTCAATAGCAGTTTCCGGTCGCTTCTAGGGGTATGATTGTAATGTGTACCATATTCGTATTCAGCAATATACGCATTGCGAAGATACAACTCGCCCTTTTCGAACAGACAGTAGGTATCGTTAATGTTTGCCTTTCCGTTACGAATCGATTTTATCTCAGTACCAAGCAGTTGTATGCCTGCGTTGAAAGTTTCGATTATCTCGTATAGGAAATGCGCTTTCTTATTGCTGAATCTTATATTATTGTTAAGTTGTCTCATAGTAAAATTCTTGTGCATGCAACAATTGTCCAGTGCAGCAGATTCATCGAAATGATTATAATGGCCGCGGCTCTGTTGAGTTTTTTATTGTCGATTGCGGAATATTCCGATTTCAGCAAAAGCCACAGAACGTAGTAGGAGTAAGCCCCGAAGAGCACCAGCAACGGCCGAAGCTGCGGAACTAGTCCGCTGAAAAACTCCATTGTCAACACCGGTATAAAGGCGTGGCAAATAAGGTAGAATGTCCGCGACATTTTGTGCGGCAACAAATAATATTGTAAAATTTCATTCATCAGCAACGTGTACAGAAAGGCCGACACCAGCAATGTCAGAATGAGTGGCAGCGTCAATTTTGCGAAGAAATCGGGTAATTGACTAAAATAATAGTGGCCAAACGCCACATTGCCAACAAATTGTGCCAAAACTATTGCGATAGTGAAAGGAATTACTATCTCCTTAACAACCTGCCAGAACCCTTTAGTTTCAGATGTTATTCTGACGGCTTCTGTTTTGGGTTGAATGACAAGATTTTTAATAAGATTCAGCAATAATTTGTAGTTCATATTTTTAGAAAAGCGCTGCAAATTTAAACTATTTTCGCAAAGCAATTAAACACTATCTCTAAATGGACGCAAACTTGCCGATAATCACCATTTTAGGTCCCACAGCAACGGGCAAAACGGCTATTGCCACACATTTGGCCGCCAAAATTGACGCGGAGATAATCAGTGCCGATTCGCGGCAGGTCTACCGTCGAATGGATATCGGAACCGGTAAGGATTTGTCTGATTATCAGGTTGGAGATAAATCGATTCCCTATCATTTGATTGATATTGTTGAACCTGGCACAAAGTACAATCTGTATGAGTATCAGCAAGATTTTCTAAAGGCTTACAACAATATTTGTTCCCGCTCAAAGCGGACAATTCTTTGCGGTGGCAGCGGATTGTATATTGAGTCGGTGATTGGTCATTATAAGATGACGTCAGTGCCTGTAAACGAGGAACTTAGAGCTGAGTTGGAAAATTATTCGGAGGCACAGTTGGAACAACGATTGAAATCGGTAAAAAAACTGCATAACAATGCCGATTTTGATACACGTAAGCGCACAATCCGAGCCATTGAAATAGCTGAATATCAAAATCGTAACGCTGCAACAATACCCGATTTCCCGAAGATTGACCATATAATAATTGGCATTGCAATGGAACGAGAGGCCGTCTGCCAATCGATTCACAATCGTCTGAAACAACGTCTGCGCGACGGAATGATTGACGAAGTGCAAGCCTTGCTCGACAGTGGGATAGCTCCAGATGACTTAATATACTATGGTCTTGAGTATAAGTTTGTTACACAGTATTTGATGAAGGAGTTCAGCTACAATTATATGGTTGAGCATCTTAACATTGCTATACGCCAGTTTGCCAAACGTCAGATGACATGGTTCCGTCATATGGAACGCAACGGATTCAAAATTAATTGGATAGACGGAATGCTGCCTCTTGATGAAAAAATTGAGTTGGCGCTTGAGATTATTGGACGATAATGCTACCACACAAACCTGCGTGCAGTAGTATCGAAGCGCAAATCGCTGTCTTTGAACAGATTGTCGAGCAGACCGCTTTCGACAATTTCCGCGACGGTGCCGCACGATAGTCCGCTACCGTTCATTAGCCACAGATTGTCGGAGAGTTGTGTGGCCACATCGATGTCGTGAGTTGAAAGAAGTATTGCCTTTTGCGATTCGGCGGCCAGGCGATGCAGTAGTCGCATTACATCGATGCGTGCTGCAGCATCGAGAAAGGCGGTTGGTTCGTCTAGAATGATAATTGGTGTTTGTTGCGCCAATGCTTTGGCAATCATTACTTTCTGGCGCTCGCCATCAGACAGTTCGGCAACGTGACAGTCCGATTTTGCGGCAATGCCAACTTCGGCCATCGATTGGTCGATAATGGCGCGGTCGGAGTCGGAGAGCCGACCGAAGAAACCCGTGTACGGCTGCCGTCCCATTGACACAAGTTCAAAAACAGTCAAACCACCGGCTAAAACTTTGTCGGTCAGCACCAAAGCAATGCGTCGCGACAATTCAGAAACCGATATTGCCGACAGCAATTCGCCACAAACCGTTACGCTGCCCGAAAGCGGCGCCTGCAAACCGGCAATAGTGCGCAAAAGCGTCGATTTTCCAACGCCGTTAGGCCCCAGCAGACTGGTCATCTGGCCTTTGGCAAGGCTCAACGACAGGTCAGACGCAACAGGTTTCTGCGCGGAATATCCAATGCTCAAATTTTCAGTGGTCAGCAACATAGTTTATCTTAACTATAAAACCTCATTCTTTTCTGACTTACAATGACATAGATTACAACCGGCGCACCGAAAAATGGTGTTACGGCATTCAACGGAAGAACGCCCGCATTGCCGGGTAGCAGACATATCAGATTGCAAGCCAGCGCAATAGCCGCGCCAGTGAGTATTGTTACGGGCATCAGCACATTGTGGTTCGACGAGCCGACAATCAGCCGCGCAACGTGCGGAACCGCCAGTCCGATGAACGATACCGGACCGCAAAAGGCAGTGACAATGGCAGATAGCAAACCTGTCGCGATAAGCAGCAGGCATCGCACCCTACGAACATTGATGCCGATATTTTTGGCGTAATTTGCGCCTAAAAGCAAGGCATTCAGCGGCTTGATTAGCAGAACAGCCATCAGCAGTCCTAACGATACGGCTGCAACAAAAAACGGCATCTGCGAAAGCGAAACCCCGCTGAAACTGCCCAAGCCCCAAATGGTGTAGGAGTGGACGCCTTCAGCCGTCGCAAAAAAGTTGAGAATCGAAATGAGCGATGTGGCAATATAGCCAACCATCATTCCGGCAATGAGCAGCATTGTGTTGCTGCGGACAATTGTCGATAGAAACAAGATTATTGCCAAAATCACAAACGCACCAATCAAAGCGCCTGACACTGTGGCGGTTATGCCCATAATCTCGCCGGCGGCAGAGAATGAGCAGCCTGTGGTCAGGGCGACAATGGCCACGCCCAGACTTGAGCCCGATGTGATACCCAAAATCGAAGGTCCGGCAAGCGGATTGGCAAGTGTGGTTTGCAGCATCAAACCGGCTGCCGAGAGTGCGGCGCCACAGAATAGGGCCGTCAC
>JAFZWI010000021.1 GCA_017617355.1 Salinivirgaceae bacterium
CTGCAAGATATTGACCGTATGCCCGAAAACACTTTCGATGAGATAGTTAGCAAATATATCGAGATGAACATTGCCCACCCGTTTATGGAAGGCAACGGCCGCAGCACTCGCATTTGGCTCGATTTGATTCTGAAAAAGCGATTGAAACAGTGCGTTGATTGGAGCCGTATCAACAAAAACGACTATCTGCGGGCTATGGAGCAAAGCGGAGCCGACAGCACGGCTATCAAACAATTGTTGGAAGGTGCTCTTACCAACAAAATTGATGACCGCGAAATGTTTATGAAAGGAATTGACTACTCATATTATTATGAGGAGAATTGATGTACCGTAACGATTTTTGACACAACAAAATATGAACTGCATAATAGTTGACGATGAGCCACTTGCGCGCGAGGCGATTGAGATTCTTCTTGAGTCGGAACCCGAACTGACGCTTGTGGGAACGTTTGGCAGCGCATTGGCGGCGCAGCGTTTCCTGTCGCAGACGCAAGTCGATTTGGCCTTTCTCGACATTCAGATGCCAGGGCTCACAGGAATCGAGTTCGCGCACACCATTTCGCCGCAGACACTTGTGATTTTCACCACAGCCTATTCCGAATACGCCATTGACAGTTACGAGGTCGATGCTGTCGATTTTCTTGTGAAACCCGTTGAGAAAGAGCGCTTTCACAAGGCTGTTGACAAGGCAGTGTCGTACTTCAAATTGCTCACGCAGGGCGACAAACAGAACATTGAGCCAGGTGCCGACGATTACTTTTTCGTCAAGTCGGACCGCAAGTTCTGCAAAGTTTGCTTCGCCGACATTCTTTTTGTCGAAGGCCTGAAGGATTATGTGGTCCTTCAACTTGAGAATCAGAAGATTATCACTCGAATGAATCTGAAAAACATATCGGCCTTGCTGCCGCAGTCAATGTTTATGCGCGTCAGCAAATCGTACATTGTCAACACCACCCATATCGATGCCTTCGACAACAACGACATATTCATTGGCCAGTACGAAATTGCTATAGGTGAGAGTTTTAGAGACGATTTCTTTGATGTTTTTGTGAAGAATCAGCGGAGAGGGTGAGAGTCGAACGTAAACTTAAACGCAAACACAAAACACAATTCTGAATTCTGTGTATATTTGCGAAACATTCAAATTTTAAAATAAATGAAAGAGCATATTAATTCATTAGTGTTAGGTGCCAGCATTGTGTTGGGCAGCTTCCTAATTTATTGCGGAATAGACAATTACGCGCACAAAGACCGCTATGTGTCGGTGAAAGGTTTGGCGGAGCGTGAGGTCCTGGCAGACAGAGTTGTTTGGCCTCTGTCGTTCAACGAGGTGGGCAACGATATGCACCAACTCTACGACCTGATTGAAACCAAACAGCGCACCATTGTCAACTTCTTGAAACAAAACGGGATAAAAGACGATGAGATTACCATTTCGGCTCCGTCGGTACTTGACCGTCTGGCGCAGACTTGGGCGCAAGACAACGTGCGCGAGCGCTATCAGACGAGTTGCACCATAACCGTCATTTCGTCAGATGTGCCAAAGGTTATGTCGATTATGAAAATGCAGCAGGAGTTGCTGAAAAAGGGCGTGGCCATTGGTGGAAACTCATATGAGAATCAGACTGAATATCAGTACACTAACCTTAATTCTCTCAAACCCGAGATGATTGAGGAGGCAACGCGCAATGCCCGCCAGGTGGCTGAAAAATTCGCGCAGGACGCTGGTTGCGATTTGGGCAGCATTAAGTTCGCTTCGCAAGGACAATTCTCTATCAATGAGGAATATACAACACCGCATATAAAGAAAGTCAGAGTGGTTACCACTATCGACTACTATCTGAAATAAATGATTTAAACTAAAAAACTATTTGTATGAAAATCAAAAATTTGCTTATTGTGGCAACAACGTTGGCAGCATTAGTTTCGTGCTCTTCATCAGCAAAGAAGGCCGAAGCTGCAAAACCAAAAACATTGGTTGTATTCTACTCGCAGAGCAACACCACTCGCACAGTGGCTCAAGAGATTCAAAAACAACTGAATTGTGACATTGCTGAAATTGAGTGTGTTGAACCGTATTCTGGCGATTTTGGCCAGACCATACAACGCTGGCAGAAAGAACAGCAGGAAGGCACTCTGCCTGAAATCAAACCGCTTGCAAAGGACATAAAGGATTATGACGTAATCTTTTTGGGTTACCCAATTTGGGGCGGCACTTACGCAATTCCAGTGGCTACATTCCTGAAAAATACCGATTTCGCAGGAAAGAAACTTGTTCCGTTCTGCACATTCGGCAGCGGCGGACTTAACACCAGTGTTGCAGCTTTGCAGAACAGCGCACAAAACGCAGAGATTCTGGAAGGCTACGGTGTTCGTCAGGCACGTGTTGCCGCAGCTCCGGCCGAAGTTGAGCAATTCCTTATTAAACTTGGTTTCAAGGAAGGTGAGGTTGAGCAGTTGCCTGATTTCTCTGAACAGAAAGAAGTTTCTGACAGCGAGAAGGAAATCTTCAATCAGGCTTGCAGCGATTACCAAATGCCTCTTGGCAGCCCTGTAACTGTTGGCTCACGCCTGATAAAAGGCGGTACCGAATACCTCTTCACTGTTGAAGGTCAGGGCGGTATGAAGTCGCAGATTTACGTTCTGGCAAAAGAGAACGAAAAACCTGAATTCACACAAGTTGTTCGCTAATAGGTGTTTCTGCCATAGCGGCACAAACAAAAATCCACGGTAACATTGTTGCCGTGGATTTTTTGTATTATAAATATCTGTACTAATCAGTTTATCAGCGCTATCAGGTTGCAAGAATCAATCATCAAACAGTATTATCGGCTCATTGTCAGATTGCTGTACTTCTTCGAGTTTGCAGTCATCGCATTTAATTACGCGGCCCGGAAATTCCTTGATAAGCGGATAGTCGTGAGTCGCTATTACAACGGCGCGTCCAGTTGCGCTTATTTTAGTAAGTATCTGCATAATGCCACGTGATGTGTCAGGATCGAGGTTGCCGGTAGGCTCATCGGCAAGGATAATCTCGGGGTTGTTGAGCAGAGCCCTGGCAATAACCACACGCTGTTGCTCACCGCCAGACAGCTCGTTTGGCATTTTGTAGCCTTTCTGTGCAAGCCCAACTTTATCAAGCACTTCCTGAATACGGCGATCTATTTCCATTTTGTTTTTCCAGCCGGTGGCTTTCAGAACAAACTTGAGGTTCTCGTTCACATTGCGGTCAATCAGTAATTCAAAATTCTGAAACACAATGCCTAACTTGCGGCGCAGGAATGGAATCTGTTTGGTTTTGATTTTCTCGAGTTGGAATCCGGCTACGGTGCCTGTTCCTTTTGCCAGAGGCAGGTCGGCATAAAGAGTCTTGAGCAGGCTACTTTTGCCGCTACCGGTGCGACCAATCAGATAAACAAGCTCGCCACTCTTTATTTCAAGGTTTATGTTCGACAAAATGACATTGTCAGGCTGTGCTATAGTGGCATCGAGCAGCTCTATTTTGGTATCCATATCCATTGTTACAAAATTTTTCAACGTTTCAAAAGTAAAATTTAGTGGTGTAGCATTTGTAATAAACAGCTCATTTAATAAACATTCAATTGTTAATTAAAACCTTGTGCAAGGTAAATACCAGCCACCAAATGCATTTATTTTGATTTCGGTTTATTAGCTTCATTTTTTATGCGTAAAACGATATTAACCAACTTGTTATTAGCTGTTATTCTACTGACGGCACTTGGCGTTTCCGCCCAAAAAACACAAATCTATCTTGATGAGGATTACGACTATCGAATAGGGGTTGATTTGTTTAACAAACAACACTATTCGCAGGCGCAGTTGTATTTCGAACGTGTGGTTGCACATTATGGCAACGAGTTTTCCGACATAAAAGCCGATGCGGAATACTATGCGGCACTTTGCGCGCTTGAGCTATTCAACAGCGATGCCGAATACCGCATTGGAAAATTCATAAACGATTATCCCGAGAGTCCACGCACCAGAGTGGCTTATTTCGAGATGGGGCGTTATCAGTATCGCGCCAACCACTACAAGGAGGCGATAGATTATTTCGACCGCGTATGGAAACAAAATCTGAACAAGGAACAACTTGCAGAGCTATACTTCAAGAAGGGATACAGCTATTTTAAACTAAAGCAGTACGACCGTGCGTCGAAGATGTTCTACGAGCTTGTCGACGGCAAAAGCAAATATGCGAATCCGGCTATCTATTTCTATGCGCACATAGCCTATACGAACAAGAATTACGAAACGGCGCTCAACAATTTGAACAAAATTGAGAACGACCCGACATTCGCGCCCGTTGTTCCTTACTACAGACTGCAGATTTACTTTATCCAAGGTAAGGACGATAAGGTAATTGAGCTTGGAAAGGCGATGTTCGACCAAACCGATGCCAAGCGTCAGGCTGAGATGTCGCGCATAGTGGGAGAGGCGCTATACAACAAGGAGATGTACACCGAAGCCGTTCCATATCTGGAAATATACAAAAGCAAGGCCGACAATTATACGCGCGAGGACATCTATCAGCTTGGTTACGCGTATTTTAAAACCGGCGAGTTCCAGCAGGCGGCAACCACAATGTCGAATGTTACCAATATTAATGACGAACTGACGCAAAACGCCTATTATCATATAGCTTATTCGAATATGCAGCTGCAGCAGAAGGAGCAGGCTCGTATGGCTTTTGCCGCCGCATCTAAATACGATTTCAATGACAGAATAAAGGAACAGTCATTACTCAATTATGCAAAACTGTCGTATGAACTTTCATATTCTCCTTTTAATGAGACGATTAAGGCATTCAACAAGTATCTTGAACTTTATCCCAACTCGGTTCATCACGATGAGGCTTATGAGTATTTGGTGAAAGCCTATCTGTCATCGAAGAACTATCAGGCAGCGCTTGAGTCGATTGCCAAAATCAAGAACAAGACTGCCGAGATGCAGTCAGCTTGGCAGCGTGTTGCTTATTTCAGAGGCTTGGAGCTTTATAACAACCTGAAGTTTGAGGAGTCGGTTGAAGCCTTCAACAAGGTTGTGGAGTTGAAAGCCTATGATAAGGAGATACGCGCTCTGGCGCAATATTGGAAAGGTGAGGCGCTTTACAGACTTGAGAAGTATAATGATGCCGCCACAGCCTACAATAATCTTCTTACAACTCCAGGTGCCTACACAATGCCGGAGTATAAGACTTGCTATTACAATATAGGTTATTGCTATTTCAAAACGAAAGATTACATAAAATCAGCTGATTGGTTCCGCAAATACACGGAGAAACCAAGCGAGGCCGACACAGCAAAACTTGCCGACAGCTACATACGCATTGGCGATTGCTATTTCGTTTCGTCCAAATTCAGCGATGCGGCGCTGTTCTACGGAATGGCAGCCGATATGGACGCCTTCGATGTTGAATACGCCTTGTTCCAGAAAGGTTTTGCAATGGGACTTGGAAAGGATTTAACGGGCAAGATAAAGACAATGAGCGATTTGCTTCGCCGTTATCCGAAATCGAATTATGCGGCCGACGCGCTTTTCGAGCGGGCCCGTGCTTACACAATCATCGACTCAACACAGCTGGCAATCAACGATTTCCATACGCTGGCAAAGAACTATCCGAACAGCTCGTATGTGGTTAAGTCGCTGTTGCAGACAGGCTTGCTGTATTATGCTGACGGACAGAATTATCTGGCTATCGATAATTTCAAAAGCGTGATTGAGAAGTATCCGGGAACATCAGAAGCCGACGAGGCGCTTTTCGCTTTGAAAAACGTGTATGTCGATATGAACAAGGTTGACGATTACTATGATTATGCAAAAAGCCGCGGCAATTTGAGCGACATCGACATTTCAGAACGCGATTCGCTTACATACGCTTCAGCCGAAAAGGTTTATATGACAGGCAATTGGCGAGAGGCCGGCGGTTTGTTTGACAGCTATCTCGACAAATTCCCCGAAGGAAAATTCTCGCTTAACGCCACATACTATCGTGGCGATTGCAACCTGAAGATGCATAACAACGACAAGGCCCGTGAGGATTTTGAGGCGATAGCCGCCCGTCCGAAGAATATGTTTACAGAGGCTTCTTTGCTTAGTGCTGCATCGCTTGCTGAAGGTGTGAAAGATTACAAACAAGCTGTCGAGCTTTATAAGAAGCTGGAAGACAATGCCGAAGTGAAATCGAATCTGATGATTGCCCGCGAAGGTCAGATGCAAAACGCCTTTGCCGACAGCAATTTTAATGCGGCAATTGAGGCTGCACGTAAAGTACTGATAACCGACAAGATAAGTGAGGAGCAGATACGCCGTGCACGTTACGTTATGGCTGTCAGCTATTACCAGACTCACCAGCTTGACCCGTCGATAACTCAGTTCAGAATATTGGCGCTTGATATGACAAACAAAGAAGGCGCAGAGGCACAATATATGGTGGCCAGAATGCTGTTTGAGGAAGGTGAGATGCAGAAGTCGGAAGATGCAGTGAACGCACTTATAGCATCGGGAACATCGCATTTCTATTGGATTGCAAAATCGTTCTTCCTGTTGTCAGACATCTGTATGAAACGCGGCGACCGCTTCCAGGCCAAGGCCAATCTGCAAAGTGTGATTGAAAACTATGGTGACACCACTGACGGAATTGTTGCAGAAGGAAACGCTAAACTGAAACTCATAACTGATGAGGAGAATGAGAAGTTTGTAGAGGACAATTCAACACAAGAGGTTGAAATAAAATTCGGTGAGGAAAGCGTGTCGGACGATGTGCCGGAAGCCGAAAGCGAAGCTGTTCAGGAACTCATGCCGGCTGAGGAGCCTGAAAAAACTGAGAGCGTGATGACTATTGACGATAACAAACCTGCCGCCACTGAGAATGAGCAGAAGAAAACCGAGAGCGTGCCTGTGGAAGAAACAGAGCAGACACCGAGCGAAAGTGAGCCTTCGGCAACAGAGAGCGAGCAGGCAACAACCGAAAGTGAGTCGGTGGAGATAGAAACTGAATCGGGTACAACCGAGAGTGAATCGGACGCTGCCGAGCCTCAGAATGAGGAACCGCAAGAACAGAATGATGAACAAACTGATACGGCGGAGCCGGTAAATGAGAATCAAGAACAAGAATAAAGGAGATATACCGATGAAAAGCAATAAATTAAGTATATTGACTATCATATTGTTAGGCGCGACAACAACCTTTGCGCAAAACAACTTGAACCAAGAGGTGAAAGTGGTAAAAGCCTACGAACCAGTCATAAACGATGCGTATAAAATCAGCTCGTTGCCCAAAATTGTGGACACGCTGAATGTTACACCAACGTTTGACTACGATGACGGTGTTGCGCCGGAGATATACAAAACCAAATACAAGCCCAAGCAGATGAAACCTGCAAAACTTGTGGCAGAGCCTCTTCCGAAACTCTACAACGTGTATGTGAAGGGTGGTTTTGGAATGTACGCTTCGCCGTTGCTTAACATTTACACAGGAAGTCAGCGTTCGGAGAAATGGTTGTGGAACGCCAATATGAACTACACATCGAGCAATGCGAAAGTCAAGAATGAAGCCGACAAGCGGGTGTATGCCGGATTGTCGAAATTTGACATCAACGGCAGCGTGCACCGTTTTTTCAAAAAAGACATAGTTGCTGATATTTCGGCAGGCTATGGTAATAGAATGAACTATTATTATGGTTACGATACAGAGTTGAATCTGCCGGATTCGCTTATTCCGCTTAAACGTAAGGATATTGAGAATCAGCAAGTCAACTACTACAATGTGGGAGCGGAGGTTTATTCGAGCAATCTTGATTCAAGCGCAATAGATTTTAAGGTGGCGCTTGGGTACAGCGGTATTAAAACCAAAGACGACAAAGGCGATAACATCATTCATTTCGACGGCTATCTGAGCTATTTGCTTGATAAAGAGTTTTTGGGAGTTAAGTGCGTGATTGACAACTACAAATCGCAAGGGCTGGAGACAGATGTAAACTCGGCTGTTGTCAACTTCAATCCCTGGGTGGGTGCCTATGGGCGTAAATGGCGCGTGAAAGTGGGAGTCAACACTTTCTACGACCAGCGCAACCAAAAATATATGTTCTTCCCTGATGTCAGTATGCAGTATAACATAATCGACTATTTCCTGCTGCCCTATGTTGAACTGAATGGTAACTATAAAGTGCACGATTACAAGGATATGTACACTGAGAATCCATTCGTTAAATCGGACTTGCAGATAAATCCGACCAAAACACGGATAAATCTTGCTGTTGGTTTCCGTGGCAACATCAGCTCGCGTATCGCCTTTAACGTAAAGGCCGAGTATGCGAATATTTCGAACCAGTATTTCTTCGTGAATGACACATCATCGTTGCTGCATGAGAAATTCAAAGTTGTTTACGACGACATTATGCGTACTCACATCTTGGGTGAGATATCGTACAAGACGAGCGAGAAATTCAAGATTGGTTTGAAGGGACACTATTATATCTATGACATGTCGACGGAGCTGGAGGCTTGGCACTTGCCAACCTATAACATCAGCCTCGATGCGAGCTACAACCTGTCGAACAAGATAATAGCCACGGCTAATGTTTATGCCGTAAGCCGTCGCCAGGCCTGCCTCTATCAGGTTGACGGGCCGGGCAAAGTGCTGCCTGTCGCTAAAGAGCTCGACGGTGTCGTTGACATCAATTTGGGCGTTGAGTACCGCATCACCAAACGGTTCTCGGGCTTCCTCGATTTGAACAACATAGCAGGCAGCCGTTATTACCAGTGGAACCAGTATGCCAATCAGCGCTTCAATTTTATGCTGGGGCTGACATACGCCTTTTGAATTTAGAAAAAGACTACTTTAAACATAAACTTTATGATGCTACCTAAAATCTTCAAATTTCGAAAGATAGAGTCGAAAATTGAAACCTCGGGCACAGAAAACCGGACTAGCAGGAAGCAAACTCTTGCTGAGTTGGGTGTTTTTATGCCGGAAGATGAATTTAAATTGAAAATCAGCGAGTTGAAGGCGGATAAAGCTTCCGTCTGAAACATGGTTGAATTGTAAAAAGAGATTATATGGAAACAGAAAAAGTGAAAGTCCTGATAATTGGTTCAGGACCAGCAGGATACACTGCCGCTATCTATGCTTCGCGGGCCAACTTGCAGCCGGTTTTGATACAAGGCTTGCAAGCAGGCGGACAACTTACGCAAACAACTGAGATTGAGAACTTTCCGGGTTATCCGAATGGTGTTGACGGTAATCAGATGATGGAAGAGTTCCGTCAGCAGGCTGAGCGTTTGGGAACCGATATCCGTTTTGGTGTGGTTACAAAAGTTGATTTTGCCGACGGTAAGCATCTTGTAACAGTTGACGGCGATAAAGTAATTGACGCAGAGGCGGTTATCATTGCCACTGGTGCTACGGCCAAATATCTTGGTTTGCCCTCTGAGGAGAAATACAAAGGCAGTGGAGTGTCGGCATGTGCCACTTGCGACGGCTTTTTCTACCGAAAGAAGGATGTGGCGGTGGTTGGCGGTGGCGACACAGCCTGCGAGGAGGCCACCTATCTGGCGCACCTTTGCAACAAAGTTTACATGATTGTCCGCAAAAACTATCTGCGTGCTTCAAAAGCAATGCAAGACCGCGTGATGAATACACCCAACATCGAGATATTGTTCGAACACAATACGTTAGACCTATTTGGTGATGGTGTTGTCGAAGGTGCCAACTTGGTTTATCGTCAGGGCACGCCCGATGAGCAGAAGCGCCAGATTAAGATTGACGGTTTCTTCCTTGCCATAGGTCATCATCCTAATAGCACTGTTTTCCAGCCATTTGTGAAGACTGACGAGGACGGATATATTCTTACCGAGCCAAACTCAGGTCGCACCAATGTGCCAGGCGTTTTTGCCTGTGGCGATGTTATGGACCGTACTTACCGTCAAGCTATTGTAGCTGCGGGTTCGGGCTGCAAGGCCGCGCTTGATGCCGAGCGTTATTTGCTTTCGAAATAAACAGACTATGATTCTGAAATTTGACTGTTACTGCCCGACGGAGTGGGGACAAAGCCTGAAAGTGGTTGGTTCGGCGCCTGAGCTTGGCAACTGGGATGTCGATAAAGCCTTGCCGCTTGAGTGCTGCGAGCTGAACAGGTGGCGCACAACCATTGAGTGTGCGGTGGAGGAGCCGGTACAGTACAAATACATTCTTGTCGATGTAAAAAACGGCACACAGTCTGTTGAGGTGCGTCCTTCGCGCAAGTCGGCGGCAATATTGAAAAAGAATGGAACTTGCTGTTGTATAGATGCTTGGCAGAATCTTGAAACCGAATATGCGGCCTTTCTGAGCTCGGCTTTCACAAAAGTCCTTTTCAAAGCCGACAAACGGTTTGTTACCAAAAAAACGAGTCTGAACGCCGGACAGCAGATTGAGATTAGCTGTTGCGTTCCAAAACTAAAGCCTTCGCAATTTGTTTGTTTGTCAGGTAATTGCGAACAACTTGGCGATTGGCGGAACCACATTCCAATGTCTGTCGAGAATCAGGCTAAATGGACTATCCGTTTCAATATGAAGGTGTTACCGACTGAGTTCGAATACAAATTCATCATTAAAGATATCGACAATCCAGAGTCAGTAGTTTGGACCGACGGTCCAAACCACCGTTTTGTCAACATTTACGGCGATTCGCCAATCAGCTTAAAAATTGACGACGGCATTATCGATGTAAACCATGACAAGCCTCGTTTTGCGGGCGTCAATGTGCCGGTTTTCTCACTGCGCACCGAAAACAGTTTCGGCGTTGGCGATTTCAGCGATTTGCGAAAACTTGTCGATTGGGCGTCGAAAGTGGGACTGAAGATGATTCAAATTCTGCCCATAAACGACACAATATCAACATATTCGTTCCTCGATTCGTATCCATACAATGCCATTTCGGTTTTTGCGTTGAATCCGCTTTTTGTCGATGTGCTGAAATTCGGACGACGGCCCGGCGCAAAGTTTATGACTGAGTATGAGGCCGCCCGGAGCTCGCTCAACAGCAATCCTGACGTTGATTACAATCAGGTCATCAGCCAGAAATTGGCATACTGCCGGGCAATTTTCGAAAGCAACTTTGATGAGAATGTAAATACGGTTGATTTTCAGAAGTTTATAAAAGAAAATGCGGAGTGGCTGATGCCTTACGCGGCGTTCAGCCTTCTTCGCGACATAAACCATACGGGCGATTTCCATAGGTGGCAGAAATATTCGGTTTATTCTGCAAAAGCCATTGCTAAGTTCTTTCAACCCAGCCATTTATACTATCGCAACGCAATGTTCTGGTGCTATATGCAGTTTGTGCTCGACAAGCAGTTGCGTGAGGCTACAGCCTACGCCCGCAAGCATGGTGTTATTCTAAAAGGCGACATTCCGATTGGCATAAGCCGTTGCAGCGTTGATGCGTGGAGCAATCCGCACCTTTTCCATTTCGACGGACAGGCTGGAGCTCCGCCTGATTTCTTCTCTGAAAACGGGCAGAATTGGGGTTTCCCCACATACAATTGGGAGGAAATGGCCAAAGACGGCTATGCTTGGTGGCGTCAGCGGTTGGCAAAAATGAACGACTATTTCGACGCCTATCGCATCGACCATATACTCGGTTTCTTCCGCATCTGGGAGATACCGACATCGGCCATTTACGGGATGTTGGGGCATTTCCGCCCGGCTTTGCCGCTTAGTGAGGCGGAGCTGTTCAGGGCAGGAGTGGTGCTCGACTACGATGCGGCCTGCAAGCCTCAAGTTTCTGCCGAGTATATCGACCAACTATTTGGTGTTCAGGCTGAAAAAGTTAAACAGACATACCTTGAGCCGCAGAAAAACGGTCTTTTCTCGTTGAAGCCCGAATTTGCAACGCAGCGCCAGATTTACGAGAAGGTTGTGGGGCATCGTGCGCCCGAAAAGCTTACAAAGCGCACTCGCACTCTGCTCGACGGGCTAACAACAATAGCCTCGGATGTGCTGTTGCTGAAAGACCGAGAGCAAGGTGGCTATCATCTGCGCATCGATTTGCAGAAGACTACAGCCTACAAGCGCCTTGCCGAAAGCCAGAGGAAAGTGCTCGACGCACTATATGAGGATTTCTTCTACCATAGACATAATCAATTTTGGGAACATCTTGCAATACAGAAACTTACGGCGTTATTGCAGTCATCGGAGATGCTTGTTTGCGGTGAGGATTTGGGCATGATTCCCGATTGTGTGAAACCTGTTATGGAGCAGCTCGGCATTTTGAGTCTCGAGATTCAACGGATGCCAAAGACATTCACCGAATTCGCTCATTTAGAGTCGATTCCGTACACTTCTATTTGCGCCACATCGTCGCATGACACATCAACTATACGCGGTTGGTGGGAGGAGAACCACGAATCGACACAACGCTACTTCAACAACTGGCTGAACCAGAAAGGCAAAGCACCGGTGCATGCCAACGAAAATATATGCAAGCAGATAATTGAGCAACATCTGCACTCGCCAGCTTTGTGCGTGATGATGCCAATCCAGGATTTCTTTGCGCTTGAACCCGATTTGCGGGTGAAAAACGTGGAGCAGGAGAGGATTAACATCCCCGCCAACCCTCGTAACTATTGGAAATACCGCATGCACGTCGGTATTGAGCGGTTGTGTGGAATGAAGGCGTTCAATTCGCACATCAGAGCAATGCTTGAGGAAAGCAACAGGTTGGTTTAAAGGGAAAAGAAATTTCAGAATTACGAATAACGAAAGCGATACTTTACACTTTACTCATCTTCTAAAATAAAATTACATTTGCGGCCGCAAAACAGACACAATGGCAACAAAGTTTAAAGTTTATATCATTCGTCCTGTCAGAAACTTCATAATCTACCATTTCCTGCATTCGATTTTTGTTTTGGGACAGTTCATACCGCGTAAACCATTACTTTGGTGGCACGGTGTGCTGGGTGTGGTTGTGTATGGCGCACTTAAAAAAGTTCGCAAGACGGTTGAGCGCAATTTAACAATAGCCTTCGGTCCCGAGAAGCAGAAAGGCGAATATCACAAAATGGGACAGCGTATGTTTGTGTCGCTTGGAAAGACATTCACCGATTACGCGCTATTTTGGAAGATGAAAACACGCGAGCAGTTCTCTCGCTATTTTCGTTTTGAAGGCGAAGAAAACCTGAAAGCCGCCTACGAGAAGGGCAAGGGTGTGTTGTGTCTGGTAACGCACACATCGGGCTGGGAGTTCTCGGCTTTTATGCCGCCTGTGCTGGGCTACAAGTCAATGGGAGTGAGCAGCCGCATAAAAAATCCGGCGCTCAACAAGTTGATGATTGGTCTGCGCGAGTCGCGCGGTATGGCCAACATTACTCGTGACCATTGTTATGATACGCTTGTAGAGCGGCTTAAGAAAGGCGAGTGTCTGATAATAATGATAGACCAGGACAGCAAGAATATCCGTGGCGAGTTTCTTAAATTCTTTGGAAAAGAGGCATATACACCGATAGGATGCGCCCGTTTGGCTATGGATACAGGTGCTCCGGTTGTGCCAATGTACACCTATCGCAACGATGATGACACCTACGTTTTTAAGATGTTACCCGAGATTCCCTTTGAACGCAAAGAAACCGATTTGGAGACAATCAGATACAATACACAGAAACACAACGACGCCATTGAGCAGATAATCCGTGAGCATCCTGAGCAGTGGGTGTGGATGCACGAGCGTTGGAAAACAACCCCTGAAATTCTGCGCCAGCATCTTGAGCGTAAGCGCATAGCAAAAGAAAACTCACTAAAACAACAATAGCCATGACCGCAAAATTCTCATACGAAAAGACTGTCGCTGAAATTGAGGCGATTATCGACGATATTGAAAACAACCGTTTGGATGTTGACCAATTGACCGATGCAGTTGCCCGCGTTGGCGAATTGCTTGCCAAATGCAAAAAGAAACTTACCGATGCCCGTGCTGTTGTTGATGAGCTTGAAGCTAAGATGAATGACGAGGAGTGAGGCGTAAAACGCAATCCTACAAATCCATTGTAGTATATCGTATTCCTATCACCAGAATATCGTCAACCTGGTCATATTTTGTGCCACGCCACTCTTCATTGGCTATTCGTATCAGGTCTTTCTGTTCGCGCATCGGCTTGTCTTTGATGCTCTCGAGTAGGTCTTTGAACCGGCGTGTCAGGTATTTCTTGCCGTCGTCGCCGCCAAACTGGTCGGTGATACCGTCGGAGAAGATGTAGAACTGGTCGCCGGGATTGAATGTGCGCACGTTGTTGTAGTATGTTGTGTTGATTGAAGTGCCTGTAATATTGCTACTTATAGGAATCTTGTCGCCTTTAATTTCCTCAAAACCGTTGTGGTTGAATAGATATAGTGGACGCATCGCTCCGCTGTATTCTAGCGTATGCAACTCTTTGTCAATCACGGCGAAAGCAATGTCCATGCCGTCGTTGTTCTGCTCTTGAGAGTCGCTCTTGAGCGATATTTTGATTTTGCGGTTCAGGTTTTTCAATATGTCGGCTGGCGTGTGTATCCCGTTGTGAATCACTATTGAATTGAGCAGGTAGCTGCCGATAATCGACAGAAACGCACCGGGAACGCCGTGCCCCGTGCAATCGACGGCAGCTATAAAATATTTGTTCTCAATGCGATGATACCAATAGAAGTCGCCGCTTACAATGTCTTTCGGCATAAACAGCACAAAACTATCATTGAAGTCGCGGTGTATCTGCTTGGGTTTGGGTAGGATAGATGTCTGAATGCGTTTTGCATAGCGTATGCTGCCGAACATCTCGTTCTGCCGGTTTTCTATCTCGTTTTTCTGCACAAGAGCCAGGTTGCGTTGCGTCTCGGCTTCGTTTTTCTGTTGTTCAATCTTTTTTTCGTACTGCTTAATCTGCGTTATGTCGGTGTCCACCGATATAATCAGTTTCACCTCGTCGTTGTCGTCAAGGATAGGGGTTAGGGTGGTTTGCAGCCAGCGTTGGTCGTTCTCGTTTTTCATCTCCGACTCGTAGGCAACCACGTTTTTTTCTTTCAATACCGATGCAATTACGTGTTTCAGGTTCTTGTTCGAGCTCACAGTGGTCACGTTTATCGGTTTTTCAAGAAATTTGTAGTCTTCAATGTCGATGTTGAGCCGTTTGCCGTAGGCGGCGTTGTACCAGTCGATGTCTCCGTTAGGCTTGTAGATGACAATCATGTTGTTCGACATGTTGGTCACGGTCGATATTTTGCTTAGGTCGGCGTTGCGCATTTGCAGCAGTTCCTTTTGCGCGCGCAGCTCCTCGCGTTGCGTCTGCAGAGTGTCGCGTTGCTGAATAAGCTCCTCGCGTTGCGAGCTCAGCTCCTCTTTTTGCAGGTTAATCAGTTCTGTGCGTTTCTTTATGCCTTCCTCCATGTTCTGGCTCACTTTGATATACTCGCTGCGCGCCCTCACAAATTTCCGCCCGAAGATGTATAGCAGCAGCAGCGCGGTTGTCATCATCGCTGTAAAGGCGAAATCCTCGTCGGAGTGCAGATAACCGATGCTCGACGAGTAGAAGAAGTATTTTATCGACATCTCAGCCAGAATCAAAGCCGATACGCCGACTCTCAGCTTGAAGAAATCTGTGCGGCGCTCGGTTGTTACAACGCAGTAGATGAAATATGCCAATACCGCCAGAATCAGCGTGCAGATTAGCTCTGTGAACAGCATCCTTAACCTTGACAGCATATTGACAATAGTTGCAATGATGCATACGTAGGTTATTATCATTGAGGGTGATGTGTACCTGTGACTCGATTTTTTAGGTGTGAAATTCCACTTTGTGTAATAGGCAAATGCGGCAAATGCGGCCGGCACTATGAAATGGAACATCATAATGTTGTTCGCCGGCGTGTCGGGTGTCAGATATTTGAACAGTGTAGTGTCGTACCACAAAGCCAGCAGCATGGTGCTTAACAGCAGCAGTGCATTGCTGATATACATTTTGTTGCGTTCCGACAGATAGCTCATCAGGCTGATAATCAGCACGGCAATTACCAGACCGTACGCAAAACCGTTTGTGCGTTTTTGGGTGTTGCCTTCGTTCATGAAGCTGTCGCGGCTCCACATCTCCAATTTGACGCTGCACAACGATGTCTGTTTCGTCAGTTTTATGCAGTATCGGCCTTTTTGTTTCGGCTCCAGGTTTATCTTGAAGGTAAAGTATTGCGAGTATACGTAGCGTTGGTAAGGGTAGAGCAGACCCGTATTGAACGTTGTCGAGTCGATGCCGTTGTAGAAGATTATTTCGGTAATCAGAGGGTTGTCGAGGGTTAGAAAGGCGGTGAAATTTTCGTTTGTGGTGTTGTTTATGTCGATGAGCACCCACATGTTGTTGCGGCCGCCGCCAATGTTTATCTGGTCGCTTGCCGACTGCGAGAAATTGCGGAAGAACCGCTCCGATATGGCATCATCAATGGTGAGAGTGTTTGTCGGGTCTTCGTACACGAAGAAATGTTCGGCAAGGTCAATCTTGCCGTTGCGGTTCGCTTTGTTGATAACCACATTGGCTTTCAGCCCCATTGCGGTCACCACAAAAATCGTCAGCAATATTATTCTTCTCATACTCAGTTTTTATCTCGACTAATTTAGCAAAATCCGTTTTGCAAAATCTTGTTTCGTTTTTTATTCCGATAATTTTTTGAATTCATCAATTCCCTTATCCAAAAACTCCACAAACTCGCTGACATTCAGATTGTAACCCATTGGGTCGGTGAGCAAGTTGCCGTCGGTGTCGAGCAGGCAGTAGTAGGGCTGCGCGTTGATTTTGAAGCGGCTGATTTGAAAATCGGCGTTCACCTTACCGATGCTTTTCTTCACTTTTCCGTCATAGTCCGATGTCACCCATTCGCTTTCGGGAAGCGTTGTCTTGTCATCGACGTAGAGCGCCACAACAACAAATTCATTGCGCAGGCGGTCGAGCACTTCGGCATCGGACCACACGCGTGCTTCCATCTCGCGGCAATTGACGCAGCCGTGGCCGGTGAAATCGATAAACAGCGGCTTGCCTTGCTCTTTGGCGCACTCAAGTGCCTGATTATAATCAAAATAACCTTGCAGACCGTGCGGCAGATGCAGCAGGTCGGCATATTTGGGAGTCTCGCATAACGCTGATTCATAGTCGTCTGCGGCAGCGGTGGTTTTTGCCGAAAGGTCGAAGTCAATTGTTGTCTGCGGCGGCAGATATCCCGAAAGGGCCTTCAATGGTGCGCCCCACATTCCGGGAATCAGGTAGATTGTAAATGCCGATGTGAGCAAACCGAGCAGCAGACGGAACACTTTCGGAGGGTCGTTTTTTGTCTCACCAATCTGCAGTTTTCCAAGCAGAAAAAGCGCCAAAAGGGCGAAATCTGCAATCCAAATTGCAAGATAAACTTCGCGGTCCAAGATGCCCCAGTGGTAGGTTTGGTCGGCAACGCTCAGGAATTTCAAGCCAAGCGCAATCTCGATGAAACCGAGTGTAACCTTCACGGTGTTGAGCCAACTGCCTGATTTTGGGAGTTTTGTCAACCACGAAGGGAAGAACGCTAATAGGGTGAACGGCAGCGCGAAAGCTGCCGAGAAGGCAAGCATTGTGATAATCGGTTCCCAAATGTCGCCTTGAGTTGATTTCACAAGGATTGTGCCCACAATGGGGCCGGTGCACGAGAACGACACCAAAACCAGTGTCAGAGCCATAAAAAGCACGCCCACCAATCCGCCGTTGTTCGATTTTGAGTCGGCCTTGTTGATTAGCGAGCTGGGCAGAACAATCTCAAACGCCCCCAGAAACGATGCTGCAAAAACCATAAAAATGATGAAAAACAGCACGTTAGGCAGCCAGTGGGTTGACAGCCAGTTGAAAATGTCGGCTGTAACTGATTGCCCGCCAATCAGATATGTGGCAACGATTATGATTGCGATTGGAATGGTGTAGAGTGCCACTATCGACAGCCCGAATGCAGACGCCATCGACTTTGAACGGCCTTTGTTCTGTTCGTTTTTCAGAAAGAACGACACCGTCATCGGCACCATCGGAAACACGCAGGGGGTGAGTAGTGCGGCAAATCCCCACAGAATGGCTTCGAGTATCACTTTCCAGATAGAGTTTGAGTTGGCGGTGTGCACGACAGGTTCACTTTCAGTTAATTTTGCGCCGTCCGACGGTTCGGCTGGTGCTGGAACAGCACTTTGTCCGCCGTCCAAAAGCGACAGATTGAACTCTTTGTCGCCCATTACGCATTGTTCGTCGGAGCAAGTCTGGTACTCAATTTTGCCGCTCACAACGGGAGCGGGGCCGGTTACTTTGACCGTTTGCGCAAAAACGGCTTCGTTGACGAAGAAACGCACAATTGCGCCGGCATATTCGTCTTTCTCTTCAGTTACTTTCGATAATTCACGAACAGTGTCAACCAACTCAACATCAGTCAATTGCTCAAATGTGAAACTTGTCGGCAGCGAGTAGTTGCCTTTGGGCAGATATTGCGCAAAGATGTGCCAGTTGGCGTCGATTTTCGCTTTAAAGTTGATTTGATACTCGTTTTCGCCCGTCTTCTGGCTGCTGATGTCCCATTTGACAGGGTTCTGTATCTGCGCATTGGCTGAGCAAACCAAAAGTGTGGCGATTGCTAAAATGCTTTGTCTTAGTAGTTTCATATTCACATTGTGTTCGTTAAATATTCCCAAATATCAGCAAGAATTTCGAGAAAAACGGATAGCCGGACACAATTTTATTATCGAAGTTCTTCGATGCTGATTTTCACACCGCCTTTAACCCACCGTCCGGGCAGTTGCAAACCGCTGAAATCGAAGTATTTGCTGTTGCCAATGTTCGTAGCTTCGGCAAACACCAACAGCCATTTAATTTTGTACGATGCGCCGGCGTCAAACGTCCAAAAGCCGTTGTAAGGGTGCGTTTCGACAGTTCCGTCGGCGTTGGCCAAGTCGTAGTTGCCGTTGCGTTTCTGATACACGGCGCGTATGTCAACTTTCAGTCGGTCAGCCGATTGCAGGTTTATTGCCGCTGTGAATTTGTGCTTCAGCTGGTCCATTGCGTAGAGCGACTCGTAGCCGCTTGCTGTTTTCGAGACATCGATGTGCGAGTAACCGCATTCCACTGAATTGACAGTCAGCCATTTGCTTTTGGCAATTTCCGCTGGCCGTGCAATAATCTGCACTTCCTGACCGAAAGTGTTCAACTCGGTAATGTTCTGAGCCTCATATAGTTCGATGCTTGATGTGCGTGCCCAGTCGATGATGTTTTTGCCGTGGCGGAAATAGATGTTGCCGCTCATCTCGAAAATCGACTTTTTCGCTCTGAGACCGAACTCGTAAGTGGTTGCTTTTTCGGCTTTTAGGTCAGGATTTTGTTTGTGTTTCGGGTCGTTGTAGAACAGGTCGGTAAACGTTGGCAGACGGAACGAGCGATTGGCCGCAGCATAGAGCCGCAGGTTGTTGCCGACAGCGTAGCTCAGGTCGATGCCCGGATAGATTTCGATGTCTTTGTGTTGCAGAATGGCCGCACCAACTGACATCGAGAACTTGTTGGCCGTGTATTTATTGTTCAGAGCGACAGTTAGATAGCCACGCTCATAAAAATGGTCGTAACGAATTGAGTCCGATGTTCGGGCGCGTCGGCTGCGGCTTGTGTCGATGTTGCCAAGCCGGTTGCTGCTGATGCGCTCGTTGCGGTACTCGGCGTTCAGCGTTGTGCGGCCAATGCGGCTGCTGGTCTCAAGTGCCAGGTTTGCGCCCAAGACATCGGTAAGGTGGTGATTTTGGTAGATGTTCGGATTGTCGCGCACAAGCACGTAATAGTCGCGCAGGCGGCGCCCATATACGTTTGCTGCAATTTTCACCCGTTGTCCGGTTTCTATGCCGATGCTGCCTATTGTCAGCATATTCTCTTCATACTGAGTAGGATAGGAGAGCGTGTAAAAGCCATTGCTGCCGAATTTCTTGTCGGTCAGGCCGAATTGAGCGTTAAGGCTGATGTTTTTGGCTTTATAAATGCCTCTGTAATAGACGGTTTGAATGTCGAAATCGGTGTTGTCAGTGTAGCCGTCGGAGTGCGATTTCGCGACAGCGGCAAAATTACTCAACCTATTGAATGTCAAGTTTGTAGCCGCCGATATTTTGTATAGCCCGTAGTCGCCAACGGTGAGCCTTGCAGTGGCGGAGTTGACGGTGTCGGACGGGGTGCTGAAGCAAACGGCGCCGTTGAGAGCGTTAGTGCCTAAGATTCGGCTTTGCGCACCGCTCACAATCTCAATTTTCTGCGTGTTGCCAAGGTCTATAGGCAAGGCGAAATTGTTGTGTCCCGTTTGCGGGTCGCTGAAGTTTATTTTGTTGATTATTATGGCGTTCTGGTCGGTTGAACCGCCGCGGATTGACAGGTCGGCCTGCACATCGTTTGTGCTGCGCTGTCTGATGTCTAAGGAAGGAATGTACTCAAGGAAATCGGTTAGGCTCTGCTGGGGGGCGGCGTCGAGCTGGCGTGTGGTGATAACGGTTGGCTGCAGCACCATCTGCGTGAAGGTTACGGGCGTTCGGTCGGTGGCCACAATCACTTCGTCAATGTCGATATGACTGCTTACCTGCGCCGTGTCAATCAACGATTCGCACTTTGCCTGCGTGGCCACAACTGTCAGTGTGTCAACCAAAACGCAGATTTTAATCACTTTGCCGATGCTGCAAAAAGTGGCATACGGCTTTCGCGTCCATTGCGAGAAATGGACAAGTCTCTGTCCGAGACATCGCTTTTTCTGTTTCATATTATGTTATTTTAAAAATTCGAGCGGTTTGAAGCAAAATCTGCGCCAAAACGCGGGTTCGTGGCCTTCGCAAACAAAAAAACGCGGCCATTCGACCGCGTTCTTTTTCTGTTTCGAGTTGGTGTTATCTGTTAGCCAACTGATATATTTTCAGTATATCGTTGTATGCCAGTTTTTTGAGATTGCCCACAGTGGATGTCTTTCCAATTGAGCATTTGTTGGCCATTAGCTGCATTTCCTCTTCTGTAGCTTTTCTTCCTATCAGTTCCTGAATAGATGTTGGCATACCAATGCTGTGGTAGAATTGCTTCATAGCGGCAATGCCCTCAATGGCTGTCTCTTTTGCCGAACGGAAATTATTGGGCACATCTAGCACATTTACAGCAAATTGTGCGAAACGTGTCGGATTCTCGTCAAGTACATATTCTGCCCAATGTGGCCAAATGGCGGCCAGCCCGGCTCCGTGAGCCACATTGTAGAGCGCCGATAATTCGTGTTCAATATTGTGAGTGGCCCAATCGCCTGTTGTGCCGCAGCCTGTCAGACCATTGTGCGCAATGGAACCGGCCCACATTATTTGTGCGCGCAGGTGATAATTTAAAGGGGCAGTCAGGACTTTAGGTCCGCATTGACGTACGGTTTTCAAAATTGACTCGGCAACAGCATCGGTAATAAGCATATCGTCGTCGTGCGAGAAGTAGCGTTCCATAGTGTGCATCATTATGTCGGTGATGCCGCATGCAGTCTGGAATGGAGGCAGCGTAAGGGTGCGCTCAGGGTTCATTATGGCGAAGCGCGGACGGCACAAATCGACATCGTATGAGCGTTTCATATCGGTTGATGTAACAGGCTCTTGTTCAGCTTCTTTGGTAATGACGCAGCCTTCGCTCATCTCTGAACCTGCGGCAGGAATTGTAAGCACCACGCCTAGCGGGCGGCAGGTGTCAGCTTCGCCTTTGCCAATGAATAAATCCCATACATCGCCTTTATAATCAAGGCCATAACCAATGGCTTTTATTGAATCAATAACAGAACCGCCGCCAACAGCAAGCAAGAAATCGACATTTTCGGCCTTGCAAAGTTCGATGCCCTTACGTACTAGTGACAGGCGCGGGTTGGGCACCACACCGCCTAATTCAACGTATGCAATTCCTGCAGAATCAAGGCTTTTGCGAACAACGGCAAGCAAGCCGGAACGTTCGGCGCTTTGTCCGCCGTAGTGAATCAGCACTTTTTTGCCGCCGTATTTTTGAACCATTGCGGCTATTTGGGTTTCTGAATTGCGTCCGAAGATTACCTCGGTTGGTGCGTAGTACTTAAAATCCTGCATAATTTATTGATATTGTGCAACTTCAGACGTGCTTTAGCTGCTGGTTTATAATGTCAGTTACAAATATAATATGTTCGATTAATTGCGTACAAAAGATTGAAAAATAATGAGATTATTTTTCTTTTTGTTGGCGAGCTTAAATGCTTGCAGCTTGAGTTTCAAATAGTTTAAAGCGTGAAGAACTTGCTTTAATAATTCTTTAGGAACTTTTCAGCTTCTTCAATTTTCTCCACCGAACCGGCATCGAACCAATAGTCGCTTTGATGCGGATAGCCGATAATTTTGTGGGTGGCTGCAAGTTTCAAATAATGTGGAATAATTGGGAAGACATCGTCACTGGGAAATTTATCAATAATATTTGGCGAAATGATGTGAATGCCGCTGAAAGCATACTGCGAAAGCCCTGATTTTTCCGCTACGTATATGGCTTCGCATGTCTTGGTGTTCTGCCAGCCTTTCAGTTGTAAATTGCTGTCAAACAAAAGATAACGTGAGCTTTTTCGCTCCCTTACAGCCAGCGTCGCGTCTGCTTTCGACTCAATGTGCCGGCGCAGCATTTTTTGCAAGTCGATGTTTGTCAGAATATCGACGTTGGTTATCATAATTGGAGCTTTGCCACTAAACAAACCAATGGCTTTTTTCAGTCCGCCGCCCGTGTCCAGTAACAAATCGCTTTCATCTGAAATCTGAATATCGATGTCGTATTTCAGATTTGAAATGTAGTTTTTCATCATATCGGCAAAGTGGTGCACATTGATTACAATATGCGTGACACCATTCTTAATCAGCATTTCAATACTATGCTGTAGAAGTGTTTTTCCGCATACTTCTACCAAGGCTTTCGGCTTGTCGTTTGTCAGCGGCCGCAGGCGTGTGCCCAGTCCGGCGGCAAATATCATGGCTTCCATTTACAGATTGATTAACTGATTGGAGGAGTGAATAACTGATTGATTTTCAGTTCGCGATGAATGAGCTTTACGCGAACATTATGCTTTTTGCTGATTGCTTCTGCAAAGTTCTGCGCACAATATGCCGAGCGATGCTGGCCACCGGTGCAGCCAAAGCACACCATAAGTTTGGTAAATCCGCGCTCAATGTATTTCTCAATTGTAGGTGTCACAATATCAATGGATTGCGCCAGAAATTGGTCAATAGTGGAGTTCGCTTTCAGAAAGTCGATTACAGGCTTGTCGCGGCCGGTAAGCATTTTGTACTCATCGTAGCGTCCGGGATTGTGCTGCCCGCGGCAGTCGAACACAAAGCCTCCACCGGTTTCAGTGTCTGTTGGAATGCCTTTTTTGTACGAGAAGCTGACAACGGTTACCGTCAGTCCGTTGTAGTCATCTTTTTCAGGTTCTTCAATCTCAATTTTGTCGGCTATCTCGCACAAATGGGGTAGAGGCAAAATGTTGAGTGCTAGTAAGTTTTTAAGGTTTGTCAGTGCAAACGGAATGCTTTCGATAAAATGCTGCTTTTTCTCATAATAGCCTCTATATCCGTATGCGCCAAGCACTTGCAGAGTTCTTATTAGTGCGAATATCTTGAATTCACGCTTCAGTTGCGTAGTGTCAATATCTATCAGCTTTTGTATTGAATCTAAATATTTGTCGAACAATAGATTGCGTGTTTCCTCGCTTAGTTTGGCTTTTGCCTGATATAATAGTGAAGCCACATCGTAAGCCAAAGGCCCATGCTTGCCGCCTTGAAAATCAATGTAATATGGGATTCTGTTTTTCAGCATGATATTCCTCGACTGGAAATCACGGAACATAAAGTATTGATTGTCAGTGCCGGCAACGGCTTGTTTTATTGTCTCAAAGTCGGTTTCAAGTTTTTGCTCGTCGAAGTTGATGTGAGCGTTTTTTAAATAACAGTATTTGAAGTAGTTAAGGTCCCATTGAATGGCCGTTTGGTCAAAGTTTTGAGAGCCTATGCATAAGCTGTAATCAATTTTCTGTCCGGCCGAAATCTGTATTTTGGCCAAATCGTCTAAAACTTTGGAAAACAGCTTTATAAGTTCGCTGTCGGGATTGCCGTCGGCTGCTGTTACCAAGTCGTAGAGCGTTTCACGGCCAATGTCTTCCACCAAATAATAGCACAAGGTGTCATCATGAGATAGCACCTTTGGCACATTTATTCCGCAGTCGGTAAATGTCTGTGTAAAAGATAAATATGCTTTGTTTTCTGATGCGTCATCGTTGTGAACGGCTAAAACCGTTGTGCCGTCGGAGGCAGTCAGGCGGTAGTAGCGCCGGTTTGAGCCGGAGTGGGGTAGCGGCTCACATTTTTTGTACGGTTCGCCAAATCTCTCCTGAAAAAGCCGTTCTATTGTGTTATCAGGCATATAATTAGCTTATAACGAGGCAATTGCTTCGTCCAAATTGCTGTAAATGTCAAGAATCTGATTAATGCGGGTCATTGTTATCACATTGTTTACCGACTGGCTCAGATTGAAGAATTTCAGCTTGCAGTTGTTGTTGCGCGAGTGATTGAAAATGCTTATCAATGTGCCTAATCCGGTACTGTCGATAACCTCGATGTTGCTCATGTCGACAAGAATTGAAAGGTAATAATGCTGGTCGACAAGCTCGTTCAGCTGATTCTTTATCTCATTGTCGCTCGTAACCGTAAGGCGGTTGTTTTCCGGCATTGGGGTTACTATGGCGCAACCTGCAATTTCGTTGTTTATCTGAATCATAGTTAAAGAGTTATAAGAGTTCTAAGTTTAAAGTTGTAGTTAGAAAGTTATGAGTTTTTGTCAGTGTCAGAGTTAGTGTTTTCGTTTTTTATGCTTTCCCGTAGCAATTCTATTTCCGACAGCACATCGGTGCTTACTGATATGAAGTTGGTTACTATTCCTGCATACGAGTCGATGTCTTCGCCGGTTTTGGTTTTCTTCTCAAGTGTGGCCATATCGAGACGCAACGACTCAATACCCATAAGTGCCACTGACGATTTTGTCTTGTGCGCTATCGCACCAAGTTGCGTGTAGTTCTTTTCCTGCAGAGCCTTTTCAAGATTTACGGCCAGAATAGGCATCTGCTGCACAAATACATCAATCAGCTCTTGTTTGAATTTGTTGTCGCCCCCAGTAATTGATTCTAAATGAGCCGGATTGATGAACTTGAAATTGTTATCTTCCGTAACGACTTCCGTTTTTGGTTGTTGCTCGGCGACAGGAGCCTTTTTGCCGATATGCTTATGAATCAGGTTTATAAGGTCTTGTGTCTCAAATGGTTTCGAAATGTAATCGTCCATTCCTGCGGCAATGCACTTCTCTTTTTCGCCTTTTATTGCAGCTGCGGTTAGCGCAATGATTGGTATGGAGCGTTTCTCCGGGTTTTCCATTTTTCTGATGACTGATGTGGCGGTGTATCCGTCCATTTCCGGCATGTGTAAGTCCATAAGTATCAGGTCGAAAGGTTCTTTGTTGAGCAGGTCGATGACAATCTTTCCGTTAGGCGCAACCATTATGTTGAAGTCTTTTTTCAAGATTGTCTTTACAAATAATTGGTTTATTTCGTTGTCTTCGGCCAGCAATATGTTGGGCGTGTAATCGAGTTGTTTTTCTTGTTTGAAAGTGATTGTTTCGGGGACTTTTATCTCTACAGGCTCTTTGCTGTGCTTGTAAGTTATCTCCAGGCAGAAACTGCTGCCCAGTCCGTTCTCGCTCTTGAGCGTAATATTGCCGCCCTGCAGCTCGGCAAGCTGTTTTGATATTGTCAGCCCCAAGCCTGTGCCGCCGTATTTGCGGGTTGTGTCGCTGCTGGCTTGCGAGAAGCTAGAGAAGATAAGCTCTTGCTTGTCTTTCGGTATACCGATGCCGGTGTCGTGAACAATGAATTGCAGTTTGCTGGTGCTTTTGGTCTGGCTTACTACGCTGACTGTCAGTGTGATGCCGCCATATTCGGTGAATTTGAGTGCGTTGCTCAGCAGATTGTTCAGAATCTGGTTCAGCCTTGTCGGGTCGCCAATAACGTTCTCTGGCGTGCGCGGGTCGGTGTTCACTTTGAAGTACAGACCTTTGTTTTTGGTGTGCTGCGTGTAAATGGCCGACAGATTCTCGATTATATTGTGCAGATTGAAGCTGATGTTCTCAATCTCCATTTTTCCGGCCTCAATTTTCGAGAAGTCGAGAATGTCGTTTATGATTATCAGCAGATTGTTGGCCGATATGGTGATGTTGTTAAGGAAAGTGTGTTGTTCCTCGGTCAGGTTGGTCTCGTTAAGCAGTCGCGCCATGCCCACAATTCCGTTCATAGGCGTGCGTATCTCGTGGCTCATGTTGGCAAGGAACTGGTCTTTCACTTTTGCCAGGTTCTCGGCTTGCTCCTTGGCTATCGTCAGGTCGATGTTCTGCTTTTTTATTTGCCGAATCATCATGTTGAAGCCTTTCATCAACTCGCCAATCTCATCGTTGCGCTTTTCAATCTTTTTGACATGATAGTCAGTGATATCAGACATTGTGCGCATGGTTATTGTAAGGTCGATGATTGGGTTTGTAATGGCATCCTGCATCTTGCTCGACAGCAGCAGAGCGATAATCATCGACACGATTATCATTATCAGCACCACTTGCGCCAGTTGTTTTATGTGCATGTGATACTCGTCGAGACTGGCTTGCAGGAATATGGAGCCGATTTTTTCGTCGTCGAGTATTATTATCCGGCTGACAAGCAGCGCGTTATCGACAAAGGCGAACGTGTCGCGCTCCGAAATGAAATCTAGGTTTGTGTTGCTGTAGGCGGCCGATTTGGTGTATTCGGCAAAAATCCGGTTGTTGTTGTCGTAGATTCGTGCGGCGCATATGTTTGTGTCGACGCTGAGTGTCTGCAGTACGGTCTGCGCTTCCTCGGGGTAACCGAATGTGATGTTTGCGGTATTGTTGCTGCCGGCAATGTCGGCAAGTATTGTCAGGTTGTTGAGTGCCTGGCGGTTGAACTGCCGCTTGTCGTATTTGGCAAAGATGACACTTGCTATGACAATGGCGATAAAGCTGATTATCATCACAAGTATGGTGATTTTCGTGCGTATCGATAAATCCTTAAAACTCATCTTCCTTGGTCGATATTATTTTTGCGAGCAACAGCAGTTTTGGACTGATTTTCACACCGATACCGTCGGCGGCGTCTTTGTTTATCTCAAACTGGTGCTTTGAGAACTGTGGCATGAAATTGATAACTCCGCCCAGCATGCAGAATCCCGCCATTTCGTCGCCAATGGTCACTATCGGCTTCTTGTCGATTGCTTTCAGAACCTGCATTATCTCATGCTGTTTGGTGCCCGAAAGAATCAATATGTGGCAGTTTCCAATATCGTTAATGTTGCTCACCCGTCTGATGTTCCAGCTGCGGCCATTGGCCTTGCGTCCTATCATGGTCTTTTCCAGTATGATACCGAACGGGTCGTCTTTGTAGATGCACAGTTGTATTGTGTCGCCGATGTAGCTCTCAGGCCACTCGATGAATTTAGCAAAGTTGAATACGTAAGCCGCTTTCACCTCATATTCTGAATATTGCGCGTGTGCGCTGCCAGCAATCAAGCTTAAGACCGCTATCGCTCCGACTATCGTTATGTTTCTGATTGTCTTCATAATAGCTTAATCTTTAAGTTCGAAAAGGTTTATCTCGACGCGGCGGTAGTTCATTTCGCGCGTTTTGGCTTCGTAGCGTCCGTGCTCGGTCGATTCGCCATGGCCTTGGGTTATAATCTTGCGTCCGTCGACATTCTGTTCGAGCAGATATTTGAGCACGTTTTGCGCCCGTCGTTGCGACAGGCTGTAGTTGTGCTCAGTCTCGCCAAGTTTGTCGGCGTAGCCGTTAATTTCGGCGCCTATTTTATCGTTGTCAATCAGCAGGTTGATAATCTGCTGAAGGTTTTTTTTGTCTTTGGCTGTCAGTTCGCTCAAATCGTTGCCATAATATATGGTGTGCGTGTAGATGATATTCCTCTGTTCCTGTTGCGATGTCTTGAACTGCGCCAGCTTGCTCTCTTTCTTATCCTCGTTGCTGGCAACACGTCTTGGATGCGAGTAGCGGCGGCTGAGGTCGATAGGAGCGGCGGTGTAGAAGGTATCGCGGCCTATGATTTGCATTGTCTGCGAGTTGTTTTTGTCGCCGTCGGTGTAGAAGTGCGTTTCGGTCACTTTGCCTTTCTGTTTCGAGTTGGCGTCAAGTATGCTCAGCGTCACGGGGTCGTTGGTGTTAATGGCGTCCTCAATCATGTTGAGCAGATTGTCGGTGTTCTCTTTCAGCTTCTGTTTGTTACCCTTCGTGTAAGTGGCGTCGGAGTAGTTAAGTTTGCTTATGGTGTCCGAGGTTTGAATTATATTTTCCACCAAATCAAGCAGATGCTCGTAGTATAGCGGTTGCTTGAGCGAGTCGTTCTGTTTTATCGAGTCGGCTTCATTTGTCTGGTAGATGTCGTAGAAGATGTTGTTGACAACCACTTCCTCGCCTATATTCTTGTTGTTAAGCTCGATAGGCGAAAGTGTTATCTCTTGGTACAGCTCGTAGAAATAGTTTTGGTAGGGGATGTGGACGCTGATGAGCTGCGGCATGAAGTTGGGTGTCGAAATCACCAGCTGGTAGTTCTTTGCCGGCGGGAAAATCATCAGGTATTTGCCTGTTTTTGAATCAGGTGTGTATACATATTTCACCTCCTCCTGGGTGTTTTTGTCATACACTTTTATGTCCACTTTCAAGGGTTTGCCAGTGTTGCCGGCTTTCACAGTTCCTTTCACAAGAGTCAGCGGAATGGGGTCGGTGTAGTCGGCCTTCATTATCGATTGTCTGTTGTAAGGATTGTTCTTCGACGACGCAAAATAGCCTGTCTCGCCGCTTGCGTTCAGCATAAAGTTGAAGTCATCGAGCGTGGTGTTGGTGAACCCCATGTTTTCAGGGTCGGTCCAGCCGTTGAATTGCCGTGTGGTGCGGAAGATGTCGCGGCCGCCCATTGTCTTGTGGCCTTCGGAGCTGAAAAAGAGCGTGCGTCCGTCGTAGTGTATGGTTGGCGCGTCCTCGTCATATTTGGTATTCACTTTGTCTCCAAGGTTTTCGGGTTCGCCCCATTCTCCTTTCTTGTTGATAGTCGACACGTAGATGTCGCGGCCTCCAAGTCCGCCGGGGCGGTCGCTCACAAAATAGAGCTTGGTGCCGTCGGGTGTGATGCTGGCTGCACCTTCATAATAAGGTGTGTTTATGTTCTTGTTCAGTTTCTTGATGTCGCTAATGGTTTTGCCTTGCAGCTGCCCTATGTAGATGTCTTGGTTAAGTCCGTCGCCTATGTTCAGGAAAACCGAGCGTCCGTCGGGCGAGAGGCCGGCAAGGCGTATCTCGTGGTTCAGCAGCTTGTGTTCGGCCACAATCTCAACCTTTTCGGCCCGCCGCCAGTTGTCGAGCGAGTCTTTGGTCGAAATCATTATGCTTTTGGTTGTTGGCACACCCTTGCCAAAGTTGTATTCGCGCATCAGCAGCATTATGCTTTCATCGGCGCTAATAAGCGGGAAATAGTCCGATTCGGTCGAGAACAGGCCGCTTACGGCTTCAATCTTCACTTTGTAAGGCCGGTCCATTATCTTTATGGCTGTCTCACAAACCGTAATCATGCGTTTGCAGTAGTTCAGCTTGTTGATGTCGGCATTGTTGCTTTTGGCAGTCTTCGCAATGTATTTGTTATATTCCTTTATGGCGTCTTCAAACCGATATTCGACATGATAGGCGTCGCCCAGATAGATTATCGCGTCCATTGGGATGAGTGAGCCCGACGACGGTTCCACCTCTTCCAGATATTTTATCGACTGGTATTTGTTGGCCTGCGAGTTAAGGTAGCATATGCCGATGTGATAAGGCAGGTTGATGTCGTCGATTATCGAATCGAGTTTCAGATAGAGTGGAAGCGCCTTCTCGTACTGTCCGGCGGTGAAGTAGTTGTGCGCCGTCTTGAACAACTTGCGCTCCGACTGCGAATACTGGGCGACAGCATGATGACTTACCGTCAGCAATAAAATGCTGACAGCAATCTTACCGATTAAACTTTTTACACAAATTTTGTTTGAAGTCATCGTTTCGCTTTATTTGTGATATTCAAAGTTATGATTTTTACTTTTATTGCAAACTATTAAATCCGTTTTTGAATTATGTCTTTTATCAATGGGTTGATAAACAGATTGTTTCCTGCGAAAAATCTTTCTGTAGCCATGCGCCGGGCCGGTTATTTGAAAGACCAGACGGGCATACGTCGGCGTTATGAGCGCGAACAGGAGTCTTGGCAGCAGCATATCGATAACACGCGAGGGTTTGTTGTTGAGTCGGCGCGCAAAGCGGCAAGCCTCAAGTCGGTGGCGGTGCTTGGCAGCGGCTGGCTACTAGATGTGCCTGTCGATGAATTGTCGCAAATGTTTGAGATTGTGTGTCTTATTGATATTGTTCATCCGGAGCCGGTCAAAGTGCGTGCGCGCAAATTAGGCAATGTGCGTTTGGTGGAGGCCGATATCACCGGCGGAGCTGTACAGCAGGCCGTCAATGCCCGTTCGTTTCAGCAATTTGTTGACAATCTGAAGAATATCAAGCCTGATGCGGAGTTATCTGGATACGATTTTGTGGTATCGGTCAATTTGCTCAACCAGCTTGATATAATATTATGTGATTATCTGCAAGAACGTTTCAAGGTTGACAGTCAGCAACTTAAGCCAGTGCGAGCCATGGTGCAGCAGCGCCACATCGACAGTCTGCCTGTTGGAAAAAGTTGCCTTATAACTGATTATCAGCAGATTGATACCGATTTGGACGGCGCTGTTACCGCCACAACCAATCTTCTTCATTGCAAACTCCCTGATGTGGACGAGAAAAAGGAGTGGAATTGGCTGTTTGACACCAATCAGCGTTATTCTGTAAAAAATAACACCACATTTAAGGTAATGGCTTTTTGTTTTTAGGCCGAACTTTATAATTTTAGCGTTTTTCAGTAAATGAATTTGAATAACATTTAAGTTCAATATTATGACAAGATTACGACTTATTTCCATTGCTGGAACACTGTTGATTTCCCTGTCGGGAATGGCTCAAAACGCCGTCAATAAGGATTCCACACTTGTAGTGGCCGACAATCAGGAGGCCGAAGTGGCATTTAATGCCGGCAACGATTTTGTTGCACAAAAGAATTATCAAGAGGCGATAAACAGCTTCACAAAAGCCTTGTCGGTTAACCCGAAATTTACCAAGGCCATGGTTAACAGGGCTTTCGCCAAGTCGGAAATGGCTGATTATAATGGCGCCATAACCGATTTCACAATGGCAATTGAGCTTGAGGAGTCGCCTGTGGCTTACTACGGACGTGGTTTGGCTTACTTCAACCAGAACAACTCGAGCGACGCTCTCAACGATTTCGAGCTTGCTATAAAAGCCGGCTACGACGAGGCCAAGGTTTACTATTATGCAGGTGTCGCTCATTTTGAGTGCGGCAATTACGAGGAGAGTGTCAACAATCTGACGCTTTCAATCACCTTCGACGGCAACAACGCCCAGGCCTACAACGACCGCGGCAGCGCCAAGCGTATGAAGGAGGATTACGACGGCGCAATTGCCGATTATCAGCAAGCTATCAAGATTGACCCGAAGCTGGCCACAGCATATAACAATCTTGCGAGCGCATTGCTCAAGAAGGGCAACATCGACGATGCCATAAGCAACTATGGTCTGGCTATCGGTCTCGACCAGGAATATGTCATCGCCTACAACAACCGCGCCCGCGCAAAGTTCGAGAAGAACGACTTCGACGGCATGATAGCTGATTGCCAGAAGGCTGTCGAGATAAATCCGAACTACGCTTACGCATATAATAATATGGGTATCGCCCAGATGAAGAAGAAAGACTATGATGCGGCTTATCAATCGTTCAGCAAGGCCATTCAGGTAAATGAGAATTTTGCCGAGGCCTACCTGAACCGCGGCTCATGCCTTGAGATGCAGCGCAAGTTTGAAGACGCCGTTGCCGACTGGCGCATGGCTTACAAGCTTGGCATCACCAAGGCTAAAAACTATATCTCATTCTACGAATAATCTGCTAATACGATGAATATGAAAAAGTTATATATTGTTTTGATTGCGGTTTTGTGCAGCTCAGCCGCATTTGCGCAAGATGTTCCTTTCGATAAGAATTTATTCCAGAATCAGAAAGAAGCTTTTAAGGAGGCCAACAACAACCTGAAAGACGGCGAGTCGTATTACAACAAGGAGCAATACTACGAGGCTCTTCAATATTATCTTGAGGCTCAGAAGTTTAATCCGAATTTCTCAACATTGAACTATCGTATAGGTGTGTGCTATATGAATCTGTCTGCCAAATACAAAAGCCTTGAGTATTTTGAGAAGGCCTATCAGTTGCGCCGCGATGTTGCCGATGATATCCATTTGATGCTTGCTCGCAGCTATCATCTTAACAATCAGTTTGATAAAGCCGTTGCGGAATACAAGGCCCACATAGCAGTAATTCCGCCGGTTGATGCGCCGCAAGAGCGCCCGCTGATTGAGAAATACATTGCAGAGTGCAACGCCGGAAAAGCCATGATTGAAGACCAGGCCCGTGCTTTTGTCGATAATGCCGGTTCGGTGCTCAACTCGCGCTTTAACGACCACAGTCCGCTGATTTCAGCCGACGAATCGATGATGATTTTTACCTCGACGCGCAACAACGGCCGTACTGTCAACGGCTACGACGGACAGTACGACGAGGATATTTACACCAGCATCAATGCCGACAAAAACTGGAAGGTTCCGGAGTCAATCGGAGAGCCTATTAACACGCAGTTCGACGATGCTACCGTGGGTTTGTTCCCCGACGGTCAGCAATTGCTCATCTACAACGGACGTAAGGGTAGTGGCGACATTGAGGTTTGCTCGCTGAAAGGTGACAAGTGGGAGTACCCTAAGTCTATGCCAAAACCAATCAACACTGAATATCGTGAGACGTCAGCATGCTTCTCGCCTGACGGACGGCAAATCTATTTCGTGAGCGACCGTCCGGGCGGATACGGTGGCAGCGATATTTATGTGAGCACCCGCGGCCTGAAAGACAAATGGAGCGAGCCGGTGAACCTTGGCCCGACTATCAATTCGGAATATGACGAGGAGGCTGTGTTTATGCATCCTGACGGCCGTACGCTCTACTTCAGCTCGACCGGCCACAACACAATGGGTGGCTACGACATCTTCACATCTAGAATGGATGACAGCGGAAAATGGAGCGAGCCAGTCAATCTGGGCTATCCTATCAACTCGTCGGACCACGACCTTTGCTTTGTGATTTCGGCAAACGGACGCCATGGCTATTTCAGTAGCACCCGTCCTGACGGTTCTGGCGGTTTGGATATCTATCGTGTAACCTTCCTCGGACCTGAAAAACCGTATACTTTGTCGGGTGAGGACAACCTGATTTCGGCGCGTTCGCAACCGGTTTCCGATATGGTTATGGAGGCCTCGGTTGAGCTTGTCACCATTCGCCTGACAATTGTCAAGGGTACAGTCCGTGACGCTATCAGCAACGACCCCGTAAGCGCAACTATTGATATTATTGATAATGAGAAGAATGAGGTCATCTTTACCTCGCAAACCAACTCCGCTACCGGTAAATTCCTTGTTTCGCTGCCTTCTGGTAAGAACTATGGTTTGGCAGTGAAAGCCGACAACTACTTGTTCCATTCGGAAAACTTCGATATTCCGGCAGCAACTGAATATCAGGAGATTGATAAGGATATTGCGTTGAACAACATCAAGAAGGACGTGAAGATAATCTTGAAAAACGTCTTCTTTGAGACAGGCAGTGCCAAGTTGAAACCGACATCGTACGCCGAGCTGGGTCGTTTGACAAAGATGATGAGCGACATGCCGGCAATGCGTATCGAGATTTCAGGCCACACCGACAACCAAGGCAGCAAGGTTACCAACCAACGCCTGTCAGAGGCTCGCGCTAAGGCCGTTGTCGACTTCCTGATTTCGGAAGGCGTCGATGCAAGCCGTCTTGAGTACAAGGGCTACGCTTTCGACCAGCCGGTGGCCGACAACTCCACCAAGGAGGGACGTGCAATGAACCGTCGTGTCGAATTTAAGGTGTTGAGTACAGAATAATTTAAGGCGCACCGCTGGCATGCCGGCGGTGTGCTTCTTTTTTTATGAAGGGCAACAGGTTTTTCAAGATTAGAGAGCTATTCACCAAGTACTTCCTGATTTTTCAAGATTTATCGCGGAAGCTGGGTGTGCTGGTGGCCGGACTTTGTAACGTTGTGATAGTGCTGTGCGGCTTTTTGTTCGCCACGCTGCTCATCGCCAGACTCGGTTTCTACAATCATCAGATTGTGCAGGACAATTTGGTGTCGCTCATGCGCAATATCTTGTTTGTGACCTATTGCTCAAAGATTTTCGTAACATACATTGCCCGCAACCCCGACGGCACTATTCAAATTGTCAATAGGAAAGGGTGGGCTAGGTGGATTGACATTTCGGCAACACTGCTTGCCACGATAGTGTTGTTCGCCAACACCGAAATAGCTTGGTTCCAGTCACTTAACGAAACTTTCCTGTCAGGTTTTGTGGCCATATCGTTTGTGTTGGTTCTGATTTTCATATCGGAATTCTACAAAGTGTCTAAATTCTTGATGCTGGCCAAGTTATCGCCCCCGATGTTCTTTGCTGTCAGCTTCTTGATACTTATTTTCATTGGCTCAGGTCTGCTCATGCTGCCCGATATTCGCATTGGTCAGATGAGCTACTTTGAGGCGCTTTTCACGGCTACAAGCACTATTTGCGTATCAGGGTTGTCCATTGTCGATTTGCCGGCCACGCTTACTTTGAATGGTAATTGTCTGCTGTTGGTTTTGTTTCAGGTTGGCGGTTTGGGCATTATGGTTTTTACAGGTTTGTTTGCCTATGCGTTTACAGGCAACGTGTCGTTCAAAGACCGTATGATGCTGAAAGACATGTTCTCGTCAGATGCTATGAGCGATGTTTTCGCCTTTTTGGCTAAGGTGATTTCAATAACACTGCTTTTTGAGTTGATAGGCGCTGCCGTCATCTATTTAAGCATTGCAGAAAGCAATATTCCTAATCCGGTATTCTTTTCGATATTCCACTCGGTATCAGCGTTTTGTAACTGTGGAATTTCCACTCTTCCAAATGGTTTCGCCAATCCGCTTGTTGAGGGCAACAACATGCTGCTTTTGTCAATAGCAATACTGACAACGCTTGGCGGTATCGGATTTCCTGTGCTTATATCTATCTATCAGATAACAACTTACAATACTCGCAAGCTGTTTCATCTGTCGACAAGCCACATACCTAATGCCACTGGCTCGCACATGGCCACACGCATTGCGCTCGTTACCACTATAGCCATTCTGATAATCGGCACGTTGAGCTATTATTCGCTCGAAATCAAGAACACGCTTATCAGCGACGATGCTTTTACCAGTTGGGTGAAATCGTTTTTCTGCTGCGCCACGGCCCGTACAGCCGGTTTCAACGTTTCCGATGTCTCCAGCTGGAGTAATGGAACAATCGTTCTTATTATGGCGATAATGTGGATTGGAGCCTCGCCAGGCTCAACGGGCGGCGGCATAAAAACAACAACATTTGCCTTGGCACTATGCGCAATAGTAAGTTTCGTGCGCGGTAACCGTTATATTGAAATTGGTTATCATCGTATTGGTTTTGAGACAATACTGCGTGTGCTGGCGTTCATATTCATATCGCTTATTGTTATTTTCAGCGCGTTTATTATGTTCACTGTTTTCGAACCTGACAAGAATCCTTTCGACTTGTTCTTCGACACGGTGTCGGTTTACAGCACAACAGGACTTTCGCTTATAGGAACAACCGAACTTTCGATGCCTTCGCGCATATTGACAATGATACTTATGTTTGTCGGTCGTGTTGGACCGTTGACACTGCTGTCGGGAATGTTTGTGTCGCGTAAGCCTAAATACGCTAAATATCCATATAAAAACTTGACAATAAACTAATTAAAATCTATAGCGATGAAATTTATAGTTATCGGTTTGGGTTATTTTGGTGCAACATTAGCCACCCGTTTGACCGAACAGGGACACGAAGTAATTGGTATTGACAACCGTTATGAGCGCATTGATGAGCTTAAAAATCAGATTACCAGTGTTATGGAAATGGAGGCAACCAACGAGAATGCGTTGAAGACATTACCTCTGAACGATACTGACGCTGTAATTGTTGCCATTGGCGAGGACATAGGCTCGTCAATTCTGTCGCTATCGATATTGAAAAAACTTGGCGTGAAAAACATTATCGGCCGTATTATCAGCCCGATACACAAGAATATCCTAAACCAGATAGGCATCGAAAACACTGTTCATCCCGAGTCGCAGACAGCCGTGCTTATAAGTCTTCAGTTGCAGATAAAAAATGCACTGAAAATCACTGAGATAGACGCAAATAATGTGATTGTGGAGTTCCGTGTGCCGCAAAAATATCTGACACACACGTTGGGTACGGCAAATCTCAACTCGCGTTTCAAACTGAAAGTTATTGCTGTTAAATCGCAGGAAAAGAAGGGGTTGCTTTCGCGTGACCAGATAAAAACTACGCTCATGCCCGACGACAATTACATCTTCCGCGAGAATGACATCATAGTGCTTATGGGCGCTCTTGACGATATGAAACGTTTTGCAGCTGATTAAGTGGCAGATAAACAATGAATTAACCAACCGATAAAAATCGACTGATGAGAAAAATACTATTACTGACACTTTGTGCGTTTTTAACGCAACTATCTGTGGCACAGAGACAAACGCGAGCACAATACATCGATAAATACAGCAAGATTGCTGTCCGCGAGATGCAGCGTGTGGGCATTCCAGCAAGCATAACCTTGGCGCAGGGCATTCTGGAGTCGGGTGACGGCAATAGTACTCTGGCGCGAAAGGCCAACAACCATTTCGGCATCAAGTGCCACAAAGATTGGAAAGGCGAGTCGATGTACCGCGACGATGACCGTCCCAACGAGTGCTTCCGCTCGTATAAAGATGCTAATCAATCGTTTGTCGACCATTCGGAATTCCTTTGCACACACAAACGTTATGCATTTCTTTTCGAATATGGCACCACTGATTACAAAAAGTGGGCAAAAGGCTTGAAACAAGCTGGTTACGCTACCAGTCCAACTTATGCCGACCGCCTGATTCAGATTATCGAACAGAACAACCTGCAACGTTTCGACAAGGCAGTGAAGCCCGAATCGACACCTGAGGAGCGAACGGAGATAGCCGAACAAACCAACAACTTCATCGAGGTTGATGTTAATGATATGGAGGTTTCGCCGTTCGGCAACATCAAAACAAACAACGGTGTTGATTATGTCGAGGTGCTTCCGGGCGACAACATTGAGTCGATTGCAGCGCGTTACGAGTTGGAACCGTGGCAGTTGCGAATGTTTAACGATTTTGATTCAAAATCAGTCAAACTGAAAACAGGTCAGCGTTTGTATATCAGCCGCAAACAATCGAAAGCCGAGAAGCAATACAAGACTCACACAGTGAAGAAAGGCGAGACAATGCACGACATATCGCAGCAGTACGCTATCAGATTAAAAGCTCTATACAAGCTTAACCTAATGGAGGAGGGAACTCAGCCGAATGAGGGCGACACCATTCAATTGCGGAAGAAGGTGAAGAAGAAATAATTGTATTTTATTGTAAAATAGAAGAATTATGAAAGCACGGAACTTGTTTTGTGTGGTTTTATTTCTCGGTTTGCTTTCGTGTGAAAAGCATGAAGGAAATTCATCAAATTCCGAATCAGCCATTGAAATCGCAGGAGATTGGAAAATAGTAAGTATTTCAGGTGGAATAACAGGCCATGCAATTGTCTCAAGTTATTTTAAATACTTAAGTATCAGGCCTAACGGTGAGTTCCTCTTTTCAAATGATACAGCCATACTTGCAATTGGTAATATTAAAACCGAAACCGATTCGCGTAACGATGTATGGTATTATTTTGATGTGGATAGCACAAAATATTTGCCTATAGTGCCATTGCCAACACATTTCCCTAAAACGGTCTTGCAAATTGATTCTGAAAATTTGGTTTTGGCCGACCCTTGCTGCGATTTATACTCATATATATTCGTTAAAAAGGAGTGATTGTATGTTGAAGCAATGTGTCGTCAGTGCGAAAAATCTATGCAAAACCATTCAATCTGTGTAATCCGCATACTAAATCCTAATTCCTAAATTCTAATTCAACGCCTTCAGTCTTAAACCCTCGCAGGAAATCCGCCACAGGCATACGTTTCTTGCCGGCAAGCTGTACTTCGCCGAGAGTGATTGTGCCGCCTTCGACATACACCTTAATATAACTTTTTCCGTCGGTGCTAACCTTTCCAAACGGTTGGTTGTGAGAGTATTGCTCAAACTTGCCGCAGAAGATTTTTATTGGCAGTGGTTCTTCGTTGTCGCGTTGCAGATTGCTGAAAGCGGCAGGATAGGGGCTCAAACCGCGGATTTGGTTGATTATTGTTTGTGGCTCGGCGTTCCAATCAATGCGGCAGTCGTCTTTGAAAATCTTTGGCGCGCCTTTCAGGATGCCGTCGGCGGGCATTAAGTCGCTTTGTGGCGTGCCTTTGGTGTTGCCAGCGCAAATCTGTTCTACGGTTTTGATAAGCAATCCTGCGCCAATTATCATCAGGCGGTCGTGGAGAGTGCCGGCGTTGTCATTGGCGGTGATTGGTGTGCGCTCAAATTGCAAGATGTCACCAGTGTCAATCTCGTGTTTCAGCAAGAAGGTGGTGACGCCCGATTCGGTTTCGCCGTTCATAATGGCACGGTTTATGGGCGCAGCGCCTCGATAGTTTGGCAGGAGTGAGGCGTGGACGTTGATTGAGCCCAGCGGCGGCATCGACCAAACACTTTCGGGCAGCATTCGGAACGCCACAATCACCTGCAAGTCGGCTTTCCAACTGCGCAGAGTGTCTTGAAAATCAGCGTCTTTTAACTTCTCGGGTTGCAGCACGGGCAGACCTTTGCTCACGGCGAATTGCTTCACGGCACTTTCGCTCAACTTCTGTCCGCGACCGGCCGGCTTGTCGGGTGTGGTTACCACGCCCACAACATTGTATCCGTTATCAATCAGCGCTTTAAGGCTCTCAACCGCAAAGTCGGGTGTGCCCATAAAAACTATTCTCAACGACTCTTTGCTATACATATTGTTAATTGATTAATTGACTGATAGATTAATTGAAGGATTGAATAAAATCGTGTATTCCATAGTTAAATCTAACAAAAAAGGCCGCACACGGCAGCCTTCATTGTTTGTATCTTTTTGATTTTATGCTTTTTCGTAGCAGCGAACCCAATCAACTTGCATTGCAGCAGGCAGATTGTCAGCGTCTTTGTTCAAACCGGCCGAAAGCATTATGAATAATGGTTCGTTGATGTTGTTTGTTGCTGAAGCAACCTCATAACCATTTATTTTCCAGCTGATTTTGTCAGACGACCAATCGACGGTATAGATGAAGAAGTCTTTAGCCAAACCCGAACCGCCGAATTTGTTGCCTGCGGCGGCACCCTTGTTGTAGGCTGACAATTGCATCTGACCTTTTTTGATGTTGTATTTGAAAATGTCAATCTCAGGTTCCTTATTTTCGCCTTTCAGCCAGAATGCTTGATAAACAGGTGCTTCGGCGTTTATTTTTATTTTGGCTTCGAATCGGCCGTATTGCTGGCGGAAGCTGTTAGCGGTGCTCAGCAAGCCCGAAGTGTAGTCAAAATCTTGTGTGAAGAAACCGTGTTTTGCGTCCCATACCTTGCCTGTGGCTTTCTCTTTTTTGGTAACGATGCTCAAAACCGAATTTTTAATGTCAACGTTCTTGTTGTCAGTGTAATACTGTTTGTCGCCTGCCAGCACGTAGCGGTCGTTCAGCATCATCTTGCCCCAGAAGAATGAGTTCATCCACTTCTGCTCGTCAACTTTTGTCTCGTCAAAATTGTCCTCAAAAGTCAGTTTCCAGGCCTTCAATTCGTCGAATTTGTTCGAGTTGACGGTGGCTTGATACCATTTTATCTCTTCCGAATTCTGCATCTCGATGAACTGCTGCTCGCGTTTAGCCTCATCAGTCTTGCTAAAGCGGTCTTTGTCAAGAAGATAGGCTTTCTGGCTTTTGAACTCCTCAGAGTTGACGTATGCTTTAAGTTCTTCGTAATCAGCAATCAACGATGAGTTGCTGGTTTCGACATACATTTTGTAGGCCGATTTTTTCTGGTATTTTGTCCAGAATTTTATTTCCGAATTCTTTGTCAGCGATTTATATTCTTGCTGCAAGCTCTTGCATTCGGCCATTTTCTCCGGATTCGATTTGTCTGATTTTGCCTGTTGGAAATCGGCGCTGTTGACGGTCTCTGCCAATTCCTTCATACGTTTCAGTGCGTCGGAGTTAGCGGCAGATTCAAATCGTTTTAAATCAGCCGACTGGCTTACGCTGAAATAGTTTTTCACGCGTTTGTCCTTCTCAAGCGCAATGTATTGCTGTTCCTTCTTGTAATATTCAGAATCAGCGTATTTGAGCGAGGTGACATCGCTTTTTATTTTCTTGAATTCAGCCGAATCGACGTATTCTTGCAACTTGTTGAAGGTTTTCAGCGTGTCTGATTTCTTAAAATCCTCCAACCTATTGTATTCATCGATAAGCTGTTTGCGGTCGTTTTCTATTTTTTCTGTTTTTGGCAGCAGGCCAAATGCTAAACGCAGTGCGAAACTGAAATTTGCCATGTTTTATCGTGTTTTTTATGTGTGCAAATATAAAATAAGTTGAACAAGTTGACTCAAAACTTAAAACTTAAATACTTATAACATCATTTACATCGCCTTAGGCATCGTAAACAAGAACGTGCTTCCGCTGTCTTTAGTGCTTGTGGCCCAGATTTTTCCGTTGTTTTTCTCGACAAATTCCTTGCATAGAATCAGTCCGAGTCCGGTGCCTTCCAACTCGTTGTTTTCGTTATGGCTCAGGCTGCGGCTGTCGATGCGGAACACTTTGGCCAGCTGTTCCTCGTCCATTCCGGGGCCTTGGTCGGCAATGCTGACCTCCACCATATCGTCTTCAATCTCGCGCGCCTTGATACAGATAGAGCCGTTTCGCGGACTGAATTTCAGTGCGTTCGACACAATGTTGCGAATCACAAACGTGGTCATATCCTGGTCGGCGTAGATGTCGAGATATGGGTCGGCTTCAATGTCGATGTTTATGTTTTTCTCTTTGATGACGCCGGCCTGTTGCTCTACAACGCTGTTTATGACGCTGTTAAGGTTGACGCTCTTGAAGTTGATTTTTATCTGTCCGGTCTGCGAGCGTGCCCATTGCAGCAGGTTCTCGAGCAAACCGAAAATCTTGTGTGAGTAGAAGTTTATCTGTTTGATGTACTCGTGGTCTTTGTGCGGATTCGATTGGTATATCCCGCTCAGCATCAAGTCGGTAATGTTGATGATAGCCGAGAATGGGTTCTTCAGGTCATGCGAGATAATTGTGAAGAACTTGTCTTTGGCGGCGTTTTTCTGTTCCAGTTCGTTTTTCTGTTTCTCCAGATTGCGTTTTTCAACAACAAGCTTCTCCTGTTCTTTTTGTATCTCGTTGGCCTTCTGAGTCATAGCCTCCTCGCGATTGTTGAAGTTGCGCAGGCGGCCCAGCAGCGAAATCATCATTTTCTCCCACAAGTCGGGGCGTTGTGCCACCACTTGGCTGAACCTTTCACGTGTCAGAATTAGGAATGTAGAGCCGTGCAGGGTTGTCACGCTGGTTGAGCGCGGCGACTCGTCGATGAGCGCGTATTCGCCGAAATACTGATGACTGTTCAGCACGGCGAAGGTGTGTTCGTTATTGTGGATTTTCACGCTTCCGTCAACAATTATGTACATCGACTTGCCTGGCGACCCTTTGACAAACAATAGCTCATCTTTCTTATAATGAACCTCTTTCATGTTGCTTGCCAGTGCCGTGAGCGCATCCTCGTCGAAATCGCGGAACAATTCAACCTGGCGGAGCAACATAATCGATTTCTGAATATCATCTTGCATAAACACGTGTTTTTACATCTCCTAAAAATAAAGAAACTTAGGTAGAAACTTCAAAAAAAAGAGATTTTATTTGATAATATTCCGATAAATGCAGAAAAACGGAACTTTTCCGCTTGTGTCTTGCATTTTTTTGTAGATTTAGTAAAATTTTGAAGATATGAAAGTGCCAAAAATTGTTAAGGACGACCCTTGGTTGAATCCTTACCGACAAGTAATTACAGACAGAATGCAGCACTGCATCGATGTTGAGGCCCACCTGACGGGTGGCGGCAAGCAGTCGCTTTACGATTTTGCCAACGGTTATATGTATTACGGTACTTTTTGCGATGGACAAACAACAACTATCCGCGAATGGTTGCCCAATGCGATGCGGGTTACGCTTATTGGCGACATAAACGGTTGGCAGGAGAGTGCCGATTTCGATTTCAAACCGCTCAACGGTGGCAACTGGGAGTTGAAATTGCCGGCAGCGCAGTTCGGACATGGCTCTATTTTCCGACTGAAGGTTTTCTGGAACGGTGGTGAGGGTGAGCGCATTCCGGCTTGGTCACGAAGGGTGGTTCAGGATTCAAAAACTAATATCTTCAGCGCACAGGTGTGGTGTCCGCAGCAGCCTTATGAGTGGAAATGCACTGAGCGTCCGAAAGCCGACGAGCCATTCATCTATGAGGTGCACGTGGGCATGGCAGGCGAGAAGGAGGCCGTAAGCACATTCAACGATTTTCGCCGCAATGTGCTGCCGCGCGTCATAAAACTTGGCTACAACACCATTCAGATGATGGCCATTCAGGAGCATCCATACTATGGCTCGTTCGGTTATCACGTTTCGAGTTTCTTTGCTGTTTCGTCGCGGTTTGGCACGCCCGACGACCTCAAAGCCCTTATCGACGAATGTCATCAGAATGGTATCCGCGTGGTTATGGATTTGGTTCATTCTCATGCGGTTAAGAACGAAAACGAAGGTCTCGGCCTTTACGACGGAACGCGCTATCAGTTCTTCCACAGCGGCGACCGTGGCGTGCATCCGGCGTGGGATTCGTACTGTTTCAACTACGGGAAAGATGAGGTTATCCATTTCTTGTTGTCGAACATAAAATACTGGCTCGAGGAGTTCCATTTCGACGGTTTCCGCTTCGATGGTGTTACCAGCATGATTTATCTGAACCATGGTTTGGGTGAGGATTTTACATCGTATGAGCTTTATTTCAACGGTACGCAAGACGAGGACGCCATTGTCTATCTGATGCTTGCCAACAAGCTGATAAAGCAGGTCAATCCTGAATCAATATCGATTGCTGAGGAGATGAGTGGTTATCCTGGTTTGGCGATGCCATTGGCCGATGGCGGTGTCGGTTTCGACTACCGTCTGGCGATGGGAATCCCCGATATGTGGATTAAAGTGCTGAAAGAGAGCCCGAACGATGAGTCGTGGGATTTGGGACACATCTACCACGAACTGACCTCGAAACGCGCCGACGAGCGGACAATCTCGTATGCCGAGTCGCACGACCAGGCACTTGTGGGCGATAAGACCATAGCTTTCTGGTTGATGGACAAGGAGATGTATTTCAGCATGCTTGTCACTACGCAGAACCTTCAGATTGACCGAGGCATAGCCTTGCATAAGATGATAAGATTGCTGACAATGGCTACTGCCGGCGGCGGCTATCTGAATTTTATGGGTAACGAGTTCGGGCATCCTGAATGGATTGATTTTCCGCGCGAGGGCAACAACTGGTCGTACAAATATGCAATGCGCCAATGGAGCCTTGCCGACCGCGATGACTTGAAATACAAATACTTGGATGCTTTCGATGTTGCTATTGTGCATCTTCTTCGCGAGCGTCATTTGCTCAAGATTTTCCCGTTCTACGCGCAGTTGGTGAGCCAGGAGAATATGGTTCTGTCGTTCTCGCGTGGCGATTTGCTGTTTGTCTTCAATTTTCATCCGACACGCAGCTACACCGATTTCGAGATACCTGTTGTCGAGGGCAAATACAAGATATTGCTCAGCACCGACGAGCTGCAGTTTGGCGGTTTCGGCCGCATCGACGAGGCTATGTCGTATCCGACGTCGGTTGCCAGCGTTGACGATAAATCGACTATAAAGCTCTATATACCAGCGCGTTCGGCAATCGTCTTGCAACGGCAGTTCATACCAAATGTTTATCAGCGGTTGCTGGGAAGAAAGTAAGGAATGTAACTTATAACTTCAGCTATGTCACTAATATCAATATATCAGGTTTTGCCGCGGTTGTTCGGGAACAAGAACACTAATCCGGTTTTGAACGGCTCGCGCGAGGAGAACGGGGTGGGGAAGATGAACGATTTTACTCCGCACATTCTCAAGCAGATAAAGTCAATGGGATTTACCCACATCTGGTACACGGGGCTTATTGAGCACGCCCGTTGCACAGCCGACGACAAATTCGGCATACCTGGTGGCAATCCGCGCATAGTCAAGGGCCGCGCCGGTTCGCCCTACGCCATAACCGATTATTATGACATCGACCCCGATTTGGCGGTTTCGGTGCCTAACCGTATGCAGGAATTTGCTGATTTAGTGAAACGTACACATGCCGCAGGTCTGAAATTTATCATTGATTTTGTGCCAAACCATGTGGCGCGCCAATATCATTCCGATGTGAAGCCGGAGGCTGATTTCGGCCTGCACGATTGTCAGGAGTGGCATTTCTCTCCGCTCAACGACTTCTACTACACAGGCGAACTGTTGCATTTGCCTTTCGGCTCGGGTACCAATATCGAATTGCAGACTACTTACGAGGAAAATCCAGCTAAAGCTACTGGCAACGACCAGTTCTCGGCATGGCCTTCGATTAACGATTGGTACGAAACCGTGAAGCTCAATTATGGTGTCGATTATAAGAACAACCAGCACAAACAGTTTGCGCCGATGCCCGTTTTGTGGCCGAAAATGGTTGATATTCTGCTTTATTGGGCGCAGAAAGGCGTAGATGCCTTCCGTTGCGATATGGCCGAAATGGTGCCGGTTGAGTTCTGGCGTTTCGCAATAGCCAAAGTTAAATCTCAATATCCTGACATTCAGTTTATTGCTGAGGTTTATAATCCGAATATGTATCGCGATTATATCTTTACGGGCGGATTTGATTATCTCTACGACAAGGTTGGCCTTTACGACACGTTGCGAGGAATAACTTGCTGGGGCGCGCCAGCCTACGACATCACCCAGACTTGGAAAAATCTTGAAGGTATCAACAATAAGATGCTCCGTTTTTTGGAGAACCACGATGAGCAGCGTATCGCCTCGCGTTTCTTTGCGGGTTGCGCCGAAAAAGCCATTCCGGCAATGCTAGTCACAGCTACAATCAACCAAGGTGCGCTGATGCTCTATTTCGGGCAGGAGGAGGGCGAACCGGCCAATGGAGAATCGGGCTTCAGCGGCGACGACGGACGTACCACAATCTTCGATTATTACAACGTTCCGGCTTTTCAACGCTGGTATAACGGCGGGAAGGCCGATGGTGCCTTGCTTAGCGACAGCGAGCGCCGGCTGCGCGATACATATGTCTCAATTTTGCGAATGGCGACAGCCGAAAAATGCTTCACCGACGGCGCCTTCTACGATTTGATGTGGGCCAACAGCAATGTCGACAGTTCAAAGATTTACGCTTATCTGCGTCATGCTGAGGGCGAAGCGATGCTTGTGGTTGTCAATTTTGATGCTTGCAGTGACCGCGATTTCAATATTCATATTCCGAATCATGCCTGGCAGACAATGGGCTTCAACACTATGGGCGAAGTTTCGGTTACTGCTGTTTTTGGCGGTAGCCTGAGTATCCGGCAATCGGCACAAAGCATCGACGAAACAGGATTGTTCGTGCAAATGCCACCAATGAGCGGCGTGGTGTATAAAATAAAGGAAGTCTGAGCGGAGAGGAACTTATTTTGAATTGATTATCTTGATAATTTCCTCAATGCTTTTGCTCGAGTTGGGCATGATGCTCTCGGGAACAGGCTTGCCGGTTGCCTGTGCTGCTAAAAAGCGCTTACATGTTTTGTATTTACCCGGTACCAGGCAGTACATATTCTTATAAGCCAAATCGGCAAAATCATTCACCAGAATGCCCTTCACGAAAATTGGGCATTTATCAAGATTTTTACAAACATCATTCTCCATTGTTACCTTTTTTTTGTTTCCCAGTCACGAACATACGAAAAAATAATAATAAGGATACAATTTTGATGAAAAAAAGTGAAATAATGGGGTGTTACGAGTATTGTAAGTCGTAAAACGAGCATCACGACCAATTGGCCGTTGAATTACCGTCCACAATGGTGTTCTTTTGTTGAAGAAACGATATAACACAAAATGACACTACAGGAAAAACTCGGCAAAACCATTATTCAGCTACGCAAGCAGCGCGGCTTGGCGCAAGAGAAATTCGCCAATGACGCGGAAATCGACCGCCGATATATGAATTTGTGTGCCCGAAGGAAACAACAAAAAGACCCACGAAGGTTTCCCCGAAGACCCGACACGCCTTCCCGAGTTTTACAATGGAACATACCAATATCTCAAATCATTAGGATTGAAAGAATTGTGATACAATCTTGCAAAATTGTAAGTTTGCACTATGAAACAAATCCAAGTCTCCGCCGCAATAATCCACGACAACGCAGGCTGCATTTTTGCTACGCAGCGTGGATATGGCGATATGGAGGGCGGTTGGGAGTTTCCTGGCGGAAAGATTGAACCGGGCGAGACACCCGAAGCTGCCTTACAGCGCGAAATACGTGAAGAGTTAGACACCGACATCGCTGTTGAACGCCTTCTGAAAACAGTTGAATGGGACTATCCGGCGTTTCATCTGACAATGCACTGCTACCTTTGCCACGTGGTTAGTGGCTCGCTCATATTGAAAGAGCACGAAGCTGCTAAATGGTTGTCGGCAAACGAACTCGACAGCATGGCATGGTTGCCAGCTGATAGGGTAGTTGTCGATTTGATAAAGACAACATAGATAATTGTGGTGCGTAAGTCCAGCCAGTGTTGTTAATGGTGGCAAAATGCAATAATCTATCTCGCAAATGATTAACAATAAAAAAATGTATATCTTTGAGAATGTTTAATCATAAAATTGCTGAACTATGAAGAAGCTTTTACTTTCCGTTATGTGCGTTGCTGCATGTGCTTTCACCGCCAACGCGCAATTTGGCAGTAGCATGTTGAAACAGGCTGCAAGCAAAGCCGCACAAAGAACCACCGAGAAAGCCATTGACAAAGCCACCGATAAGGCTGTCGATGCAATCGATAAAGAAATTGACAAAGGTACGCAAAGCGAGCCGGCTCAAGAGTCACCGGCACAATCTCAGTCGCAATCGCAATCTCAGACCCAGTCGCAAGAGCCGGTGCAACCTCAGTCGATTGTCGATATAATGAAACGGCTGCCTGCAATACCAACCGTTCAGCAACTGACAAGCTACAAGTCGGCCGAGCTTAACGAGCAGACAATCAGACTGCTGTCGAGTCCGGTTACAACATTCAAAACCCAATCGGCATCGTTGATGATTGAAGCGCTGGCATTCTCGTACACCCTCGATAGCGCCACTTTGACAGAGGCAGTCTACAAAAATGCAGAACTGATGACAGGCTTGAGTCGCGAGGAGTTGGACAAGCTGGCCGAAATGTCGGAGGAGGAGCAACAAGCCTATCTCGCAACACATTACAGACAAGGACAGGCCGAGGCTGCAATTATGGAGCAGGCGCTTGACGCAAGCAAATATTTGGAGCCTCTGCAACCTATGATTGACGAGTGGGAAGCGATAGGGAAGAAGGTAGATAAGATATTTGAAGAAGCTGACAATCAGTGCAAACCGATATATGCCAAATACGCCAAGGACCTTGAGTCGGAGGATGCGGCTTCTTACAAGTCGGCGGCACTTAAATACTATGGCGAGGTTGCCCCAATCTTACGCAAAGCTGTAATCGAAGCCATGAAGATACGAATGGACGAGCAGATTCCGGCAGCAGAGAAAATTGAGAAGGAAATGGTGCCAATCCGTGCTCAGCATCAAGATTTGATTTCGGCTTTGCTTAACTATCCGCAAATGACTGCATCGCAGTATTTTACCGATGCCATGCGAATGTTTGATATTCCTACATATAAATAGACGGAAAACGTTGCACTATCTGACACCATATCACGCCTTAATACAAAGGCTGGTATGGTGTTTTTAATTTAAACACAAATCTATGCCCGACCCGTTAACACCCGAACAACGCCACTATTGTATGTCGCGGATTCACAGCCGCAACACTAAGCCCGAACTGAAGGTGCGCCAGTGGCTTTGGATGCGCGGCTACCGATACAGGCTCAATGTGCGCAGCGTGCCGGGCAAACCAGATGTGGTGATGCGCCGTTACCGTACGGCAATCTTTGTAAACGGCTGCTTCTGGCACGGTCACGACGGTTGCGACAAGTTCAGTATGCCAAAAAGCAACGTGGAGTTCTGGCAGGCAAAAATCAACCGTAACCGCGAGCGCGACCAGCAGAATTACCAGATATTGCAGCAGAACGGCTGGCAGGTGATTGTGGTTTGGGAATGTCAACTCACACCAGCCCGTTTCGAGCATACAATGTGGGAAGTTGAAATTCTGCTCAATCGCAACTTCTTAGCTATCAATAACAAGCTTCGTACTTACGCTCTGCCTGATGAAGAACCTATGCCAATAGCCGCAGAACCGGAAACGAAGTACGGGGAATAACGCTGACACTGACGCTAACAAAAAAACGTAAACAGCAGTGGTACACCCATTTGCCATTTACGTTTCTTATCAACTTATGGCTTATGCCTAATAAGCTATTGCAAACAACACGCGCTGCTTCGACGGTTTGCCGGTCAGGATGCACTTGCCTTCCTCGAGCGGGTTGCCCAACGGAATGCAGCGGATGGTGGCCTTTGTTTTCTCTTTGATAGCAACCTCGGTTTCTGTGGTGCCATCCCAGTGAGCCGACACAAAACCGCCCTTCTCGAGAGCAGCCTCAAATTCTTCCCAAGTGTCAACTTTGGTGATGTTGGCAGTGCGGAAATCGAGAGCTTTCTTATAGATGTTAGCCTGAATGTCGTCCATCAGCTTGGTGCAGATGTCAATGGCCTGGTCAATTGGATAAGTCTCTTTCTCGAGAGTGTCGCGGCGGGCAATCTCAACGGTGCCGTTCTCAAGGTCGCGGGCGCCGAAGGCGATGCGTACAGGAACGCCTTGCAACTCGTATTGAGCGAATTTCCAGCCCGGTTTCTGAGTGTCGCGGTCGTCGAATTTCACTGACAGGCCTTTAGCCTCAAGGTCGGCTTTGAGTTTGTTGCCAAGCTCGCGCATTTTGGCGTTCTCCTCGTCGCCTTTGAAGATAGGCACGATAACTACTTGAATCGGAGCAAGTTTCGGCGGCAACACAAGACCGTTGTCGTCGGAATGCGACATTATAAGCGCACCCATCAAACGGGTCGAAACGCCCCAGCTTGTAGCCCAAACCAACTCTTGTTTGCCCTCTTTGTTCAGGAATTTCACATCGAACGCTTTCGCGAAATTCTGCCCCAAGAAGTGCGACGTTCCGGCTTGCAGAGCCTTACCGTCCTGCATCAGAGCCTCGATGCAATAAGTGTCGAGGGCACCGGCGAAACGCTCGTTGGCGGTCTTCACGCCTTTGATAACCGGCACGGCCATAAACTCCTCAGCAAATTTGGCATAAACATCAAGCATCTTGCGAGCCTCAGCCTCGGCCTCCTCTTTGGTGGCGTGGGCGGTGTGGCCTTCCTGCCAAAGAAATTCGGCTGTGCGAAGGAACAAGCGTGTGCGCATCTCCCAGCGAACCACGTTGGCCCATTGGTTGCAGAGAATCGGAAGGTCGCGGTACGACTGAATCCAGTTTTTATATGTGCTCCAGATGATAGTCTCCGATGTTGGGCGGACAATCAGCTCCTCCTCGAGTTTTGCTGCGGGGTCAACAATCACGCCCGATCCGTCGGGATTGGTTTTCAGGCGGTAGTGAGTAACCACAGCGCACTCTTTGGCAAAGCCCTCTACGTGGTCGGCCTCGCGGCTAAGGAACGATTTCGGGATGAACAGCGGAAAATATGCGTTTACGTGTCCTGTGTCCTTAAACATCTTGTCGAGAGCGTCGTGCATCTTCTCCCAAATTGCATATCCATAAGGTTTTATCACCATACAGCCCCTGACTGCTGAGTTCTCGGCCAAGTCGGCTTTTACAACCAATTCGTTGTACCATTGCGAATAATTCTCGCTTCTTGATGTTAAAAATTTGCCCATCGTTATTTTATTTAATACTTTTATATAGATTTTTGCGTTATAACAGTGTGCAAAATTAAAAGTTTTACGTAAAACATTACAACTATGAAAAATCTGACTTTATTATTAGTAGCGACGGCGGCAATGGGATTTGCGGCCTCGTGTGGTTCAACAGCCGGATTGTCTGGTTATTATTACGATGACGTTTATTTTAATCCAAAAACTGATTATCATATAGCTGACAATCAGTCAGCTAATAACAATTCTGTTGCAGCGCAGCCTGCTGTTGTCGACCGCAGCTATGACGCTGATGCGTCTGATTCAAATGATGTCGAAGAAGTTGAGGTAGGGGAGTATGAACGCCGTTTGGCCCGCTTCAGCGATGATTATCAGGGTAAGTATTTTGAAGAAGGTGAAACAGATTCCGAGCCTGTTAATGTGAACATCTATCTTGGCTACGGCTATCGCAGCTGGTTGTGGGACTATCCGTATTATTCGTGGCGCTACGATTGGTACGGTTATTATCCGCATCACTACTATCGGCATTGGTATTATCCTTACTCATATTCTTATTGGTATTATGGCTATTACGACCCATGGTATTATCACCACTATTATCCGTATGTGGCTTACTATCGTCCGTATTATAGTCATCATCATCACCATTATGCTTTTTCGCGCGACAATGATTACAAACCTCGCAATCATCAGTACGGGCAGCGTCATACGATTGGCGGCGGCACGGTTTCTCGCGACAAAAGCTCGGGTGTGAGCGGTGGTGGTGCTTCGGTGGCACACTCTTCGGGAGTGGCTGGCGGTGCTCCAACAACCAAATCGGTACGCGGACGTGTGGCTCCTTCGCAGAGCGATGTCAACTCAGCAAATGCTACACGCAGCAGCTCTGCAACAACTACGCAGCGTTCAACATCAACTTCGACAAAGGCGACAAACGCAACACGTCGTACGGTTTATAACAATCAGAACAGTCAGGTGCGGAGTGGTAATACGACAAATACGACACGCTCGTCGAACTCAAATTCGGTTAAGCGCTCAAGCAGCCAGACGAGCTCGCCAAGCAACGCAACACGCCGCTCGAATTATAGCAATCCGAGCAACCAGGTGCGTAGCAGTAGCAGCACATCAAACACTACTCGTTCCTACAATTCGAGCTCGTCGTCACGTAGTAGCAGCAGTAGCACACCTTCGCGTTCTAGTTACACACCTTCGCGTTCAAGCTATACACCGTCGAGCAGCTCATCGGGCAGCAGTTTCAGCGGCGGTTCACGTAGCGGCAGTGGTGGCTCATCGCACAGCAGTGGTGGGGGCAGTCGCGGACGTCGTTAGTTTGACACTTAAAAACTGTTGAAAATGAAAAAGATACTTTTATTAATGCTTTGCGCTACATCGATGTATGGTATGGCGCAAAATGCCGATGATGCGATTCGTTACTCGAATGTGAATCCATTGGGAACGGCCAAGTTTATATCAATGGCAGGCGCATCAGGCGCGCTTGGTGCCGATTTCTCGTCAATAACTATAAATCCGGCAGGTCTGGCAATATATCGGACCGACCAGATTTCAGTGTCGCCAGAATGGACAAAGGCCAAGGTGAAAGGTTCGTACAATGGCAGCACTAACAATGCTACTAAAAACAGCTTCAATATGTCGAATATTGGCTTTGCCTCGGTGTTTCAAACAGGAAACGAAACAGGCTGCAAATCATTCAATTTCTCGTTTTCATATAACCGGACGGCAAACCTTTACCGCAACACGCTCATAAGCGGCTACAACGACTTATCGTCGGAGCTTGACGGCGAAGTGGCAGCGTTCAACAACTATTTCGACGAGGGCAATGTGTTCTATAAAGCCGATTTGTTCATATATGATTCAATCGATGGCAAATACTATAATGAATATCAGCTTGCCGACCGTTATGGAGCTACGCAGACAAAGAGCATTCGCTCGAGTGGTTCTGTAGGAGAGTATTCGTTTGCGCTTGGCGCCAACTTTAACGAGTCGTTCTATTTTGGTGGTTCTGTCAACATTGTCCGCATCAATTACGAACAGACACAGAAATATAGCGAAGCGTCTGACGATGAGGAGTTTGACTTGCAAAGCTATAGCGTTACCGACTATTTCCAAAGTCTTGGCCGTGGTTTGAATATGAAACTGGGACTCATCTATTGGCTGAATGAAAACGTGCGTTTCGGCGCCGCTTTCCATACCCCAACAATCATCGATATGAGCGACGATTATTCAACACGTGTCGAGTCGGCTGTATGGTACACAACCAACGGCTCAACCTATGAATTGCAGCAGCAGACAGGCAAATCAAGGGGAGGCTTTGATTGGAATCTGACTTTGCCAGGTAAGTTTGTGGGTAGCGCGGCGTTTGTCTTCCCCAATATCGGCCTAGTAGATGTCGATTGCGAAGTGATTGACTATTCGGCAACTTCGATGGAGAGCGATGACGGTGATGATGATAATATGGATTTGGTAAATAATGCAATATCTGATATTTATCACACCACAGTCAATCTTAGAATAGGAGGTGAGCTGTCGCTTAACGCTTTGGCGTTGCGTGCTGGTTTCGGCTATTACGGCAGTCCATATGTGAGCAGCGAGGCCAATAAGTCGGCAAGCCAGCAGGTTTACAGCCTTGGCTTGGGTTGGCGCGGTCCGAATGCCTACTTCGATTTCGGCTACAACATTGCAGCTAAAAAAGAGAAGCATTTCCTGTATGACGATGTCTCGACAATGGCCAGTCTGAACTCGAAGCAAAGCAATGTTGTGTTCACTATTGGATTCAAATTTTGATTTGAGAGTACACATAATAAAAAAGAGGATTCTAATGAATCCTCTTTTTTGTTGCTAATTGTCAGATTATGTGACTATTTCCGATTCAAATACCATTCCACGGTTTTCAGAATTCCGCTCTCGAAATTCTCATCGGCACGCCAGCCCAACTCCTTCTCAATTTTGGTGGCGTCGATGGCATAGCGGCGGTCGTGGCCAGCACGGTCTTTAACAAAGGTAATCAGCTCTTTATACGACTTACCGCCAGTGCGCGGACGTTGGTCATCGAGAATGTTACAGATGGTATCGACAATCTGCAGGTTGGTACGCTCGTTGCGGCCGCCAATATTATAGGTCTCGCCAGCCTTGCCGCGATGGTAGATAAGGTCGATGCCTGCGCAATGGTCAATCACATACAACCAGTCGCGGATGTTCTTGCCATCAC
>JAFZWI010000004.1 GCA_017617355.1 Salinivirgaceae bacterium
ATTTCAGTTTTTCAGACACATATGCACCTGTTGATTTTTCGGGTGCGCGCGCTTGTGAGATTCGCGTTTGGGCTTTCTTCAACGATGTGGCCGAGGGCATGAATCAGTATTGGGAGTATGCCAAAGGCGATATAAAACATGATGAATCAACTGGTTATGCCAACAATCGAATGCCGTTATGGATTAAGCCGAAGGCAAAAGTCACATTGTCGCAGATGATGCACAATATGCGTAATCACTTGGAAGGCACGGAGTTGGATATGTCGCAGGATGTGGGTGCAGGGCCTTGGCATTGCCCTTACCGTTGGCGACCGATGGAATGGGAAGTAGACGGCAAAAAGTACGTGAACGAGCGCACCACAGCCACGCAGCAGACGGGTTTTTCGTTTGTGGCGCAGTGCCGCGGTTGGCTGCCGAACAAGGTGGGGGGCTTGTTCTGGTTTGGCGTTGATGATGCCGCAAGTACCGTTTATTGCCCGATGTACACTTGTATGAATGCTGTGCCGCCCTGTATGGCTGTGGGCAATGGCTCGATAATGCAATTCTCTGAAACTTCGGCTTTCTACGTATTCAATCAGGTTTGCAATCTTGCATACACACGCTATAGTCTGATTCATCCAGAAATTGAGGCAAAGCAGAGTGCTTATGAGGCTAAATATCAGACTTATGTGAAGGTTATGGACAAGGCTGCCGTTGAGTTGGCTGCTGAAAATGCCGATTTGGCAACCGAATTTTTGACCGATTTCTCGGTGAACACCGCCGACCGTTTGGTTTCTGACTGGCGCGAGTTATATAAATATTTGTTTGTCAAGTATATGGATGGCAATGTTAAGACTCCGCAGGCTGTTCCTGCAGGCTATAAATATTATGCGCCGAAAGTTGAATGGCCTGGCTACGATGAGAAATGGAAGCGCGCGGTTGTGAAGGATGCTGGTGAGAAATTGGAGATTCCTGAAGAATCTAAATAGCTGACTATGAAGAAGAATCTCTCTTTAATTCTATTTGCGGTTTTTATTGCTATTGTTGTGGCTCAAGATGCGTATGTGCGTCATTTGCGCGGTAAAAAAGTAGCACCGCGTATGTACACCGTTGTATTGTCTTTTGACGGATTCCGTTTTGATTATCAGGATATTGCAAATACACCTAACTTCGATTCGATTCAGCGAAACGGGGTACGCGCCGCAGGCTTGCAGCCAGTGTTCCCCTCGCTAACTTTTGTCAATCATTACACAATGGCTACGGGTTTATACGCTGAAAATCATGGCATTGTGGCAAATAATTTCTTCGACCGAGCATCACACAAATATTACAATATGTACGACAAGGCCACCACAACCGATAATTACTTCTATTTTGGTGAGCCAGTGTGGGTTACGGCCGAATCGCAGCGTATAAAAACTGCGGTTTATTCTTGGATAGGAGCCGATGTCGAGATTAAAGGCTACCGTCCGTCGCAGTGGAAGGCTTACGATGCAAACGTACCTTATAAAGTTCGAATTGACAGCGTAATTAGCTGGTTGAGTTTGCCATACAGTCAACGTCCGCATCTGGCGATGTGTTATGTTGAAGAAGTTGATAACATTGGTCATGGCAAAGGTCCCGATTCGCCTGAAATGATTGCGTCAATTCAGACAGCCGATAGCTTGATTGGTTATTTTATGCAGAAACTCAATCAGTTACCTTTTAGAGACTCAATCAATTTCATTGTTCTTTCGGACCACGGAATGGCACCAATATCTGATGAACAATCAATTGACCTTGAGCCTTTTATCAAGCCTGAATGGGTTGACACCGTCATCTGCTCGCCAGCCATTGCGTTGGCTTATTGCAAAAAAAATTGCGACGATTTGTTGGTGCAGTCTTTACAACAAGTTAAAGGCTTAAGTGCTTGTAAGCGAGCCGAAATTAACCCCGATTTTCATTATTCGGCCAGCAATAGGATAGGCGATGTAGTTATTTTTGCTGACAGTTCTATCTGCTTGAAATATAAGCCTGCACGCTCATTGCCTTTCGGAATGCACGGCTATGACAATCGTAACCCGTTGATGAATGGTATTTTCTACGCTATCGGACCCGATTTCAAGAAAGGATTTTCGGCTCCGCAGCTTTACAATATTGACATTTACGAGCTACTTTGCCGGGTTTTGGAAATCCAACCAGCCAAAAACGACGGGCAATTTGAACGGATTCAATCCGTTTTAAGGTGATATTAGGCTGGCTATAAGCTAAATAGCTTTCGCTTTCGGGAGGTCGAAATAGAAGATTGTGTATTTGCCTTCTTCACTTTCTGCCCACATTTTGCCTTTGTTGGCATGCACAAAATCGACACAGAAGCGCATTCCCATGCCAAATCCTTTCTCTTTCATGGTGCCTTGTTTCGAGTCGGAATTAAGGCCGGCAACTATTCGTTGCAAATCGTCGGGCGCAATGCCGACGCCAAAATCCTTGACGCCAATCACAACGCTATCTGCTTCATTGTGAGCTGATATTATTATCTGTCCGCCCTTGTGTGAGAATTTAATGGCGTTGGCAATCAGGTTTCGCAGTATCAGAAGAACGCCTTTATGGTCAGCAAATGCTTGTAAATCATCGCTTTCAATTGTGTTGACCAATGTCAGTTCTTTGTTTTTGGCCACCATTTCCGACAGTTGCACAACCTCATTGGCAACGGATTTAACCGACAGATTTTCAGGATTATACTCAACAAAATCACCATTTTGCGAATGAGACCATTCGAGCAGTGTTTCAAGCAGTTGCAGCGTTGATTTTGTTAGATGCTCGGTGTTGGCGGTCAACTCTTTGCGTTCGGCCTCGTCTAGAGCCATATCTTCCTGATTCAGAAGCGATGTGAGCGAACTAAGAGCCGCCACTGGACTTCTGAGGTCGTGTGCTATTATCGAGAACGTTTTCCGTAGCATTTCATTGGCGCGTTTCTTGTTGCGATAGTTGATGAAAACCACCACGCAAAGCACCATGAGTAGTAGCGCGGCAATGCTAGTTATCGCAATCAGGCGTTGCTGGCCGCTGAGTTTCAGTGCGATATTCTCGGCTTTGCTTTTCAACAGCTCAATCTCTTTTTCTTTGACATTAATCTCGTACAGCGACTGCATTTCCAACATTCGTTGCAGATTGCTGCTGTTGCTCACAGTGTCGCGGTAAGTGTTGTATAACTTGAACGCTTCCAGAGCTTTAGACGTCTCGTTTGTCGCTTCGTAGAGCTTAAAATTGTCATAACTTACATTCTTTATTATTTCGATGTCGTCAATGTCTTGTGCGGCTTTTAATGCTCTGTTTAAGAAGTGTTTAGCCTTGCCGTATTGCTTTGTTTCAAAATAGAATTCGCCAATGTTTTGGGTTGTAATGGCGATGCTGCGTTTGTCGTTCATCGCTTCAAAAATCACCAGCGCTTCATTATATTGATTAATAGATAGTTCCTGTTTGCCTGCGCGAGCGTAGGTGTCGCCTAAATTGTTCAGTGCCAGTCCTAGTGCCTGGCGGTTTCCCGATTTGCGGTTGGTTGCAATGGCATCGTTGAAGAACGATTCTGCTTTTTCATATTCTCCTAAATCGCGGTATATCAGGCCGATATTGTTCGACGAATTGGCGGCTGCATTCTCATCGCCAATCTCCTGGCGTAATCGCAGAGCCTGCATGTGGCACTCTAAGGCAAGCTCCATGTTGCCAGCATTGCGGTGCACATTGCCAATATGATTCAGCGTTGAAGCTGTAAGCGCCTTGTTTCCAATTGCTTTGTAAATTTCTAAAGCTTTGTTCTGATATTCAAGAGCTTTGTTATAGTCCGATAATTCTTTATAAATCAATCCAATATTGTTGAGTGATTTGGCAACATCGGCCTTGTTTCCAATTTCTTCGCGTATAACCAAAGCCTGCAGGTAGCAATCGAGCGCTTGTGAGTATTTTGCTGTTTGCCAATAAATTGAGCCTATGTTTGAAAGCGAGTTCGCAATGTCGGTTTGCGAATTACTGCTTTTTCTGATTTCGAGTGCCTTGTTGTAGTATATCATTGCCGAATCGAAGCGGCTGTTCATTTTGTGGGCGTTCCCGATGTTGTCGTTCAGGCTGGCAGTTTTCATTTCGTTGCCAAGCTCGTTGTAAATGGCAAAAGACTTGTTGTAATAAACCAATGCGCTGTCGTACAGGCTTTTGCGCCAGTAGATGTTGCCAATATAATTCATTATTTGCGCTTTAGGCAGTTGGTTCTCCCAATTGGCCGATAGTTGCAATGCTTTGGTTTGGTATTCAACCGCCAAGTCGAAACGACCCATGTTTTGGTACGTATTCCCTATGTTAATCAGCGAGTTGACAATATCGTAATCGTTGCCTTGCTGCTGCCTGATTTCGAGCGATTGTTGGTAATAATCGAGCGCCTGATTGTATTGTCCGATTCGCCAAAAATGGCTTCCAAGGAAGTTCAAACTGGCGGCTTTCAGTTCCGGAAAGTCGCTTTGGCTCTCAATTTCAATGGCTTTCAAAAACGATTTTTGAGAGAGTCCGTCGTTTTTATTCTCCCGATAGATGATGCCCAACTGGTTTTCGGCTTTTATAGCGATATCATAAAATCCTGATTTTGAACATTCTGCTGACAGATTACTGTACAACTCGACGGCTTTTTCGTAGTTACCAGCAGCCGTTTCAATGTCGGCTTCGCAGAGGCAGGTCCGGGCTTTCAGTTCTTTGTCGCCACGATTTGAGATTTTGGTCAGATATTGCATCTGTTTACGAGCGCCTTCGATATCGTTAGTCGAGCATAATATTTTGATTTTTAGAATTATAGCTTTTACCAAATCATCTTTATTGTTTTCAATTCTTGCTATTTCGGCGGCTTCTTCGGCTTGCTCGGCAGCCTTGGAGGGGTAGGTGTTTATGTTTGTCTCGGCAAGTTGCAACAGCAGTTCGGTCTTTTTGTCGCCACTGTTTGCCAATTGTCCGGTTAGAGTGTCTCTTTTGGTTTGGGCTTGCAAAGTTGTCGCGCACAAGCCAAATACAACTGGCAATAGTTTGAATCTCAGCATAATAAGTGTTTTATATTTCGATACCAATCACAAGCACGTCATCAATCTGCCGATACTCGCCTTTCCATTCGTTGAATTTCTGATTTAGAAGTTCTTTCTGCTCAGTTATCGGTTCGTTGCTTGTGTCTAACAGCAGTTTCTTGAAGTTTTTCATCATCAGTTTCCGGCCCGTTTCGCCACCAAACTGGTCGGCAAAGCCGTCGGAGAACATATAGAGCTTGTCGCCGTCGCGCAGCTCAAAATCGTTGTTTTTGAAAGGCTCCTCCTCAAAGACATGGATTCCGACAGGCATTCTATCGGCTTCAATTTCAATCAGTTCTCCGTTTCTGACAATAATCAGCGGATTGTTGGCTCCGGCATATTGCAGCGCATGCCGCTCAAAGTCGATAATGCAAAGCGAGCAGTCCATTCCGTCGGATTGTGATTTGTGTGTATCGTCCTGATGCAGAGCTGTTTTAACTGATTCGCGCATCTGCTCCAGAATGTCAGCGGCGTTGTTAAACTGGCCGTTGGCAGTTATTTGTTCAAGCAGGGTGGAACCCAACATGCTCATAAAAGCGCCAGGCACGCCGTGGCCTGTGCAGTCGACGGCGGTGGCGATAACTCTGCTGCCCACTTTTTTTATCCAATAGAAATCGCCGCTTACAATGTCGCGCGGTTTCAGCATTATGAAGTGCTTGGGCAGCAGTTCGTTACAAGTGTTTTCGGGAGGCAGCATCGCTGTTTGTATGCGGCTTGCGTACTCAATGCTGTCGGTTATTTTTTCCTTTTGTTCGGCAATTTGGTCGCGCTGCATTGTAACATAATCGCGCTGTTGCTCAATCTCTTCGTTCTGCATTATAATCTGCCGGTTCTGCTCGTCAAGCATTTCGTTAGCCTTGCGGATGCGTTTGTTTTTTCTGATGACGATAGCGGCAAAAAACAGCACTACCAATAATACTGTTATCGCAAAATAAATGATGATGCGTTGGCGGCTGTTGCGCTCCTGCTCTTGAAGTATCTGTATGTCTTTTATTTTCAGCTCTTGCTCCTTTTTTTCAGTTTCGTAGCTGATTTGCATTTCGGCAATGCGTTTCACACTTTCGTTGTCTAAGATGCTGTCTTTAAGTGTGATGTAGTCTTTTAGAAGATTGTATGAAAGCAGATGTTTCCCCTCTGATGCGTAAATGTTTGATAATAAAAGCAGAATGTCGGTTTTTAGCTCGATGTTTTTGATGTTTTCGGCAATCTGGAGAGCGTCGTTCAGTAGGGGCATCGCTTTTTTATTGAGATTGTTGTTGGCATAAAGTCTGCCCAAATCGAGCTCTGAATAGGCGATGCCTATTTGTGTTCCAGCCTGTCGGCGCAGATTCAGCGCTTCGCTCAGGTTTTGAATGGCGGCTTCGTTGTCACCGAATTTCAGATGCAGGTTTCCAATGTTGTTGATAATCGCCGCCTCGTTTATTTTGTCACCTATTTCGCGGTAGATGTCGAGGGCGAGGTTGTATTGGGCTAGAGCCGAGTCGCGCACGTTCAAATTCTTGTAAGCCAAGGCTAAATTGTTGTGCGAACGAGCGATATACTTACGGTCGCCTACCGTTTGGTGCATTTGCAAAACATTTGCATAAACATTGCAAGCCTCGCGGTATTTGCCTGATTGCCAATAAACTCCGCCAATCAGATTCAGCGCTTCGGCTTGCATATACAGGTTGTCGGTAAATTTGTATTGCTCAAGCGACCGGTTGTAGTATTCAAGCGCCTTGTCGTAATTTTTTAAGTCTTTGTATATCAAACCTATATTGCTTGTTGTGGCGGCAATTTTGTCGGTGTTTCCGGCGGCTGTGCGAAGGTCGAGAGCCAGAAGGTAGTTGGCCAGCGACTCTTTGTACATCTTGTTCTGCCAATAGAGGCCGCCAAGGTTGTTGTAGCCCTCGGCCAGGCCTTCGCGGTCATTTATAACCGACAGCAGCTCAATTGATTTCTGCATGTTGACAAGCGCCGAATCGAACTGCTTCTGATTTTTGTATAGCGTAGCTATATTATTGAATGTCATTGCGATAGCAGCCGTATCTTTCAGCTTGGCGCGCAGTGTCATGGCTTTGTTGTATTGCACCAATGCCGAGTCGAACATATTGCGTGACAAATACATGCTGCCAATGCGGTTGAATGTCGATGCCAGTTCGCGCTCGTTGCTTGTTTTCTGCCAGTTACGCTGTGCTTCGTTGTAGTATTTCTCAGCCTCTTGGTAGTTTCCTCGGCTTTGGTTCGACAGTGCCAAATTGTTCAGAATCCGCGCTTTATCCTCAGTGTAATTGTCGTTGCAAGCTTCAAGTGCGATAAGGTAATAATACTGAGCCGAGTCGTAATTGGTTGTTCGCCAATATATTGCGCCGATGTAGTTGAGCGATTTCACAATGTTTGCCGTATCGCCGGTTTCGCTGCTGAGTTGCCAGGCTTGCTTATGAAAGCCAATTGCTTCGGCAGTGGCGTTGGCTTTTAGCGAGTTCTCGCCGAGTTTGTGGAGAATGGTAATCTGTTCGCTTTTGTCGCTGGTGCGTTGCAACTTTTGTTTCAGGTCTTTAGCGTCTTGTGCGTTCAAGTTTGTCGCAAGTAGGGCGCATATAGTTAAAAATGTAATTTTTAATTTATTCATAATGAGTATGATATCATTGCTATGATTGTCAGCGAACTTTCCGTTGGCAAATCAAATTTTTTCTTAAAAGTACCCACGCCTTTTGTTTCTGTCAATAACTTGATTGTTTGGTTTTCAACCGTTTGTTGTTTAAATCGGCAGTTGTTCGGCACTCGTACGCACCTAATCCTACCAACTTACCCTATTTTGTTTATTTTTGCGGCTCTCAAAACACGATTATTTGTGGCGAAAAAAAATAAGAAGAAATTAGGTAGGTGGCTCACAATCAGTGGGTTTTTGTTGGCTATAGTGTTTGCAGTCAGAGCTTACAATATATACGGTGATGTGAAAAAGCCGAATGTCGATTTGAAAGGCCGCAAAACAGCCTGCATCTATGTGCGCACAGGTAGTACATATTCCGATGTTGTTAAAATGCTGAAAGACAGCTGTTATGTTGTCGATATTGAATCGTTTGACTGGGTAGCTCGACAAAAAAACTATCCGCAGTTGGTTAAGGCCGGAAGGTTTAAAATCAAAGACGGAATGAGCAATAATCAGTTAATCAACATGTTGCGTGGTGGTGTGCAGGAACCGGTTAAAATCACCATTAACAAAACGCGCTCGATAAAGAGGATAGCGGAGATGATTGGCTCTAAACTTGAGGCCGATGAGTTGGATTTGTATGATTTACTAACTGACAATCAGTATCTTTCGAAGTTTGGCAAGACTCGCGAAACGGCCTTCACGCTTTTTATATCCGACACCTATTATTTTAATTGGAACACTAGCGCCAAGGAGTTTGTGGAGCGGATGTATGCCGAGACGCAGAAGTTTTGGGACGATGACCGCCAAGCCAAGGCCAAAGCCGTCAAACTCACTCCCGATGAAGTTTACACGCTTGCGTCGATAGTGGAGGAGGAGACTTTGAAAAACGATGAGAAGCCCGATGTGGCCGGTGTTTACTTGAACCGTATGCGCATCGGAATGCCGCTGCAGGCCGACCCTACAGTCAAATTTGCTGTCGGTGATTTCGAAATAAAGCGGATTCTCAACAAGCACCTGACGGTCGACAGCCCATATAATACCTATAAGCATAAGGGGTTGCCGCCAGGACCAATCTGCATTCCGTCGAAATCGTCAATTGATGCCGTGCTTAATTATAACAAACACAAATATTTGTACTTCTGTGCCAAAGACGATTTTTCAGGCTATCACGCTTTTGCCCGCAACTTGATAGAGCATAATGTGAATGCGGAAAAATATCGTAAGGCATTGAATAAGAATAGGATATATAAGTAGAGGTCTATTTTTCCCCGTCGGCATTTTCCTCCGGACTTTTCATTACCTTGTTAATCATATTCAGCAACTTCGACATGTTGAGAGGCTTCGACACTACATCGGTGCAACCGGCTTTCTCGGCAATAGAGCGCGTCTCGTTGGTGTTCGTATTGGCAGTTAAGGCTATAATCGGCGTTTCTGTCAGATTGCGGATGCTTATTGTTGGCTCAATTCCGTTAATCGACGACAGTTGCATCTCCATTAACAGCACATCGGCTGTGTTGCCCTTCTTGAAATAGTCAAGAGCCTCAATATCACTGTTTAGCCAAACAATTTCGGCATTGGTATTGTTCAGAATATACTCCATGTATTTCCGGTCTTGCTCAATGTTGTCGGCAATGGCGATGCGGCGGCCTTTCCAGTTGAACAGAGCCTTCACTTCGTGCAGATTGTTGAGCGATTCGGGAACTTTCTCTGGCAGCGGGTGCGTGAAATAGAATGTCGAACCTTTGCCGGGAACTGATACCACGCGGATGCTGCCGCCCAGCATCTCAATCAGGCTTTTGCTTATCGGCAGTCCCAATCCGGTGCCTGTGTATTCTCTTGTCGATGTTCGGTTTACCTTGCAGAAGTTCTGGAAGATAACATGCATGGCCTCTTCGGGTATGCCGATGCCGGTGTCTTGAACATAAAACTCGATAGTGTTCTCCCAAGCGTTGCTCACACCAAATTTTATGGTGCCGGCGTCAGTGAATTGTATTGCGTTGTCTATCAAGTTGATGCAAATTTGTCTGAATCTGAAAATATCAGTTTTGATAGACAGTTGGTTGAACCGCTCGGCAAAATCGAGTTGCAGGCTCAAATCACTGTGCTCCTCGAATTTTGGGTGGTGGTTGTATGTGGCCATAATGTCATTCATCAGTGCTAGCAGCTTGCACGTCTCAAGCTTGATGTTCATTTGGCCTGTTTCTATTTTTGATATGTCTATAATGTTGTCAACCAGCGATATGAGGTCGCGTCCGCTTTTGTCAATCAAGCTGATGAATTCATCACGCTCGGTTTCGGTCAGGTCGGGGTCGGCAAGCAGGTCGCTGAAACCTAAAATCGAATTGAGCGGTATGCGGATGTCGTGGCTCATGTTGACCAGAAAAGCCGATTTCAGTCTGTCGGCCTCCTGCGCGTGCTCTTTTTCGCGCTTCAGAATCTCCGATGTGGTGTGTTTGCCGATGTGTTCCGACAGAAGTGTCGACAGAATCTTTATGTAGCAGATTCCCAACTCGTCGTATTTGTGATTGGCTGTTGCTTCGAAAATAAACGAGCCGCATAATTTATCGACAGCCATAAGTGGCAAAATGCAAGCATCTTCCAACCCAAACCTATTGATTAGCTGGTTGATGTCATCGGGTAATTCGCTTTTTGGGGCAGTAAGAATCATCTTCTGCTCGTTCAGCATTTTGTTCCACGACGGGCTCGCATGGTGAATGATTGCACTGTTTGGCGGCAACCGTTTGGCGTTGCCCGATGTCCATTGGTAAGCCAAAAGGCTCTTTTCGTTAGTATCGTTATCCAGGAAGATGAACAGCCGCTGCGGATTCATGTGGTAACCGGCGAGTTCAAGAAATTTCACAAAAAAATCGGTGTAAGAGATGTTTGAGTTTTCGATGTCGAACGATTCAAGGAAAAGGTCGTGCCTGTGTTTAATCTGTTCGCGAAGCATTGAAATCTCATTTTCAAGCTCTTTAATCCGGTTGTCGGTCGTCTGCGCGTATTGCTCTAATTGTGCGGCCGCATCGGGAGCAGTCTCTTTCAGCTCGCTAACCAGATTGTCGATTTTTATCGAATTTGAGTCCATACGATACGCAAAAAATGATTCACCAAAATATAAAAAGCAATTGAAATTCCGAACAACTATTTGTCATAATCTTGTATTTTTGGCGAACATTTAATCATTAAATAAAAGAAAAATGAAAATCAGAATCATCGCAATTGCAGCGCTTTTGGGGAGTGCACAATTGGTTTCAGGTCAGGTTACTGACGGCGAGGCAGCGCTTCGCAAACAAAGTTCCGACACAACACAAGGCTGGCGCAAGGGCGGAGTAATCTCGCTCAACGCTACTCAGACATCGCTCTCGCACTGGGCATCGGGCGGTCAGAACTCGATAGCTTTCAACGCAACATTGAACCTGTTTGCCAACTATCGCGCAGGCAAAAACACTTGGGACAACACTCTTGACCTTGGATACGGAATGTCGCGCCAGGACAAGGACGGCGATTTCATTAAGAATGATGACCGCATCGACTTCACATCGAAATACGGCTATGAGGCATACAAATCGTTCTACTACGCAGCATTGTTCAACTTCAAATCGCAAATGGACAACGGCTACAATTATGTGAACGACACAACCAAAGAGAAAATTTCGGCGTTTTTGGCTCCGGCCTACGTTATGGGCGCCCTTGGTCTTGATTACAAGCCGAATAACTATTTCAGCGCATTCCTGGCTCCTGTAACTTTGAAATACACTATTGTCAACGACCAGGACCTTGCCGATGCGGGAGCTTTTGGTGTCGATGCGGCTGAGTTTGAGACAATTGAAATCAAAGATTCTGCAGGCACGGTGGTTAGCACAGCTCCCGGTGCGATAATCAAACACGGCAAGAAAGCCCGCGGCGAGTTCGGTGGTTATTTGCGTTTGGTTTACAGCAAGAACGATTTTGAGGCAGAATGGCTAAAGAACTTCTCAATCACATCGAAGGCTGATTTCTTCTCGAATTACGCCAACAATCCGCAGAACATCGATGTCAGCTGGGAGACACAGATTGCGATGAAAGTCAACAAATACATCTCGTTCACCGTTCAGACTCACCTGATTTACGATGATGACATCAAAGTGGCGGTTGAAGAAAAAGGCGAGACAAGAATGGTCGGCAGCAAAGTACAATTTAAGGAGATTGCCGGCGTTGGTATTATGTGCAATTTCTAAAAGTTTGACAAGACTTACTTGTTGATATTAAAAAATTGATTATGAAATTATTAGCATATTGTTTGCTGGCGGCGGCAGCTGTTTTTGGTTGCCGCAACGCCAGTGCCGCCGACGGAAAAACGGGAGGCGGCTACCACATTAAGGTTCATATCGACAATCTGGCCGACAGCACAGTATATCTGGGCTATTATTATGGTGACAAACAATATGTTAAAGACACTATCAAGCTCGACCGCAAGGCTAATGGCGAGTTCAAGGGCGAAAAGCCTCTCGATGGAGGTATTTATTTCATATTAGTGCCTGGCAACACCATTTTCGAGCTGATGATTGACAAAGAGCAAAATTTCAGTGTTTCAACCACTTTCACTGGCGATGCCGCTGATTTGACCAAGAATTTGAAAACTGAGGGCAGCAATGAACAACAGATATATGTTGACTACCAACAGTTTATGTATAATCAGAACAACATTGCAATGGGGCTGCGCAAGCGTCTGCCAAAGGCCAAAGGCAAGGATAAGACGGCAATAAGCGACAGTCTCGATTTGCTTTTTACGCAAGTGAAGGAACGTTGGGCCGATATTGACCAGAATCACCACGAATCGTTGTTGGCGGCCGTTCTGCGCATCAACCGCGACATTGATATTCCTGATTTTCCGCGTGATGCCGACGGCAATGTGCTTGATTCGGCATTCCAATACAAATATTACAAAAAGCATTTCTTCGATAATGTTGATTTTCAGGATGCAAGATTGCTCCGTACGCGGTTCTATCAGCCCAAGCTTGTCCGCTATTTCGACAAGATGATTCTTCAGGCGCCCGACACTATTGTCAAGGAGAGCCGCGACATTATCGGCCGTACCGAGGGTTGTGACGAGATGTTCCGATTCACACTTCAGACCATATTTAACAAGTACAATAACAGCAACATAATGGGTATGGACAAGGTGCTTGTTTTCTTTGGCGACAACTATTATCTGAAAGAAGGAAAGACTCCTTGGGTTGATTCGGCGTGGGTAGAGAAACTGCGTGAAAGAGTGGAGGAATTGCGTTATAATCAAGTTGGAAATCAAGCCGTTGAGTTGCATCTTTACACTTACGATGACAAACCTGTGACTATATCGGGCATCAATGCCGAATACACGGTGCTGTTCTTCTTTGAGCCGTCGTGCGGACACTGCAAGAAGGCCACGCCAAAGATGAAGGCGCTTGCTGACAAGTTCTGGGAGCGCGGTGTTGAGGTTATGGGCATCTACACCCAAACCGACAAAGAAGAATGGGGTAAGTTTATTGAAAGTCAGGGACTTGAAAACTGGATTAACGCTTGGGACCCATACAATCAGTCCGGCTTCCGTTTGTTCTACGATATCCGCAGCACACCTTCGATTTACCTACTCGACCGAGGCAAAAAAATCATTGCCAAACGTATTGACGTTGAGACACTTGAAAAGGTGCTTGAAGATGAATACGCCCGGAAGGATAAGAAGTAAGACCAACACCCCTTTATTGGTTCATTTATAAAAAGAAAAACCGCAAAAATATATGCGACCGATTAAACTATTGATTGCCCTTTTGCTGCCAATAGCCGCTATGTGTCAGCAAGTTGGCGACAAAATCACTCTTGACGACTTTTTTAAAGGAACATTTTCCGAGAACGGAATAGTACAGCCCACGCCGATGAACGACGGGCAGCATTACGCTGTTATTGAGGAAGGAACCAAAATTGTCAAATATAGTTACAAGACAGGCAAAAGGGTGGCTACACTGGCCACGGTGGAACAACTTGGCGACAGCACTATCAATTATTTTATCAGTTTTGAATTCGACCGTTCGGAGTCGAAAATCATCTTCTTTACCAACTATCAAAGCATCTATCGCCGCTCATTTACAGCCGATTACTATGTTTGGGATATTGCTGCAAAAAAACTGACCGCCGTTTCCAATGAGCGCCGTCAGCAGGTAGCCACATTGTCGCCCGACGGCACAATGGTGGCGTACGTTAGCGGCAACAATCTGTATATTAAACGATTGACAGATGAAACCGAAACTCAGGTGACAACCGACGGACTCAAAAACAGCATTATCAACGGTATTCCCGACTGGGTTTATGAGGAGGAGTTTGAGTACAACAAGGCCTTCTGTTGGTCGCTCGACAGCCGCAACCTATCGTGGTGCCGCTTCGACGAGTCGGCTGTGCCAACCTACTCATTCCAAATGTTTGCCGGACTTGAGCCCGAGTATACGGAGAACAAACTTTATCCGTCGGACTACACCTACAAGTATCCGAAGGCCGGCGAGTGCAATTCGGTGGTAACGGTTTGGAACTATAATCTTGATAATAAGCAAAAAACTAAAATAGATGTCGGCCCCGAAACCGACCAATACATTCCGCGCATAATGTGGTCACCGGCGGGAAAGTTTGTGGTTTACAGACTTAACCGTCTGCAAAATCATTTTGAGTTGCTCTATGCCGATGCAGCCACTGGCGCAACAGAAAAATTCTACGACGAGACCAACAATTGGTATATCGATGAGACGGAGTTCGACCGCCTGACTTTCAACGCCGACGGCTCAAAGTTCCTGATGATGAGCGAGCGCGACGGCTGGAACCACATCTATCTGTATAAGTCCGATGGCACTTTGCTGAATCAGGTTACCAAAGGTGAGTGGGATGTGACCGATTTCTACGGTTTCGATGAGAAAACTAACACTATTTTCTACCAAAGTGCGGAGCGGGGAGCGGCTGTACGCGATGTCTATTCGGTGAAAACCGATGGCAGCGCAAAAAAGCAATTAAGCCAACACGCAGGCACTAATACTTTTGTGTTCAGCAGCGGGTTCAAATACTACATCAGTGCGTTTTCAAATGCAGCAACGCCAACTGTTTACACACTGCATGAGCGAAGCGGCAAACTCATCCGCACACTTGAGGGAAACCAAGCCCTTGCAAGCACTCTGAAAAAACATCAGTTCTGCCACAAGGAGTTTTTGTCATTCACAACGCCCGATGGTATCAGCTTGAATGCGTGGATGGTAAAGCCCGTAGGATTCAATCCCGAAAAGAAATATCCAGTGCTGATGGTGCAGTACAGTGGTCCAAATTCGCAGCAAGTTCTCGATGTGTTTGATGTTGGTTGGGAGCAGGTTCTGGCTGCCCAAGACTACATTGTTTTCTGTTGCGATGGTCGCGGAACGGGTGCGCGCGGTGAGGCTTTCCGTAAAGTAACATATTTGCAGTTAGGTAAATACGAGCTTGCTGACCAACTCAATGCAGCCAACTATCTGAAAAGTCTGCCATACGTTGATGCCAATCGTGTTGGTATTTGGGGCTGGAGTTTCGGCGGTTTTATGGTGCTTAACTGTATGACGCAGGGTAACGGCACGTTCAAGGCTGGCATTGCGGTTGCGCCCGTCACCAATTGGCGCTACTACGACAACATCTACACCGAACGTTTTATGCGCATGCCGCAGGAGAACGCCGACGGCTACGATAGCAATTCGCCAATAACTCACGCGGCTGATTTACAAGGAAATCTGTTGCTTATACACGGCTCTGCCGACGACAATGTGCATTGGCAGAATTCGGCCGAAATGTGTGAGGCTCTGGTTCAAGCCGACAAGCAGTTCGAATACTTCGTTTACACCAACCGCAATCACAGCATCTATGGCGGAAACACACGTTGGCATCTATATTCCAAAATGACGCGATTTGTGCTTGAGAATTTGTGATTTGTTGGCACGAATATTGCGAACCGAATCGGGGAACAAAATCGAGAAACTATGGATTTGAAACGCATTATAAACCCGTGGCAGATGGAGGCAAAGTACAATTGCTTTGGTTGCTCGCCCAATAACCCGTTCGGTCTTCACCTTTGCTTTTACGAGGATGGCGACAACATTGTGTCGGAGTGGGAGCCGAACACCAACTACCAAAGTTGGCTCGATACGCTGCACGGCGGTATTCAGGCCACCTTGCTCGACGAACTCTGCGGCTGGGTGGTGACGCGCAAACTGCAAACTGCCGGCGTAACTTCGAAGATGGAGACGCGCTACAAGCGGCCGGTGCTCATCAGCAAAGGGAAAATCACAATCAGCGGCCACATTCGCGAACAGCGCCGCAATATTGTCATTATCGATGCACAAATCGCTGACAGCGAAGGTGTTGTGTGTACAGAGGCCACTTGCACCTATTTCACAATGTCGCGCGAGAAGGCGCAAGCCGAAATGAACTTCCGCGAGTGCAAGTTGGAGGGGGAATAGCCCCCGCCAACAAGGTTTTGCAGCCGTTTAGTGGATTATTTAACCGAGATATATTTCTCGATGTAATATTCAAGCGAGTCGGATTCGATACGGTTCTTTATAATAAGCCCGTTACGGTCAATCAAAGTATAATGCGCAACACTTGTTATCCAATAACTGTCACTCAAGTTTTGAGCCCATTTTCCCTTGCAAATCAAATGACTGCCTAACGCATTGTTTTCTTTTACAATCTGTTGGCAGGCTTCGGGGGCATCTTCAAGGCAGATATTGACAAGTTCGAAGCCTTGTTTCCCATATTTCTCGACAAGTGCGTTTTTTTGCGGAGTTCTGGCTATGCATTCTGCACAATGAGTGTTCCAAAAATTGAGCAGCACCAACTTGTCTGCAAAATTTGAAAGCGAAACCGATTCGTTGTCAAGATTTTTTAGGTAGAAATTGGGTGCTTTGTCGCCTTTCTTCAGCATTTTTTTTGCAAGTAATTCATTGTAGGTGTTTGCTTGTTCCGTAGTGATATAGTTGAGCAAAGCTGTGTCTTTTATCAGGCTCGAATTTGCTTCAATCAACCGGTTCAGATATTTGTTTTTCTCATTGTATTCCGACTGATTATGTGCTTTTTGTAAGAAAATAAGATAGTTCGACAGCCGTGATGCCGTAAAGTATGATGAGATGTCTTCCGGCAACTTGCTTTTAACGTTGTTGATGTTGTCTTGAACATATTCATAAAATACTTCATTGCTGACGCCATGCCCCAAAAGCGTG
>JAFZWI010000022.1 GCA_017617355.1 Salinivirgaceae bacterium
AAGAGATTGCCCGCCGCATTTGGATTGACGGCGATGTGAAGACCTGGGGCGATGTGCTTGGCACCGACGACCAAACGCCGATTCATATCTACACACGCTCTGACGCCTGCGGTGCGGCAGAGACTTTTGCCAACTGGTTCGGCGCAAAACAAGAGGATTTGGGCGGAACAGCCGTCTTTGGCGACCCTGGACTGGCAGCCGCCATTCAGAAGGATATCTACGGTATCGGCTTCAACAATATTGGCTATGCCTACGACAACGACACGCACAAGTTGAACGAAGGCCTTCAGATTTTCCCTGTCGATACCGATGAAAACGGCTCAATATCAGAGGATGAGCAGTTCTACGACCTGAAGGACAACGTGACGAAAGCCATTGCCGAAGGCCGCTATCCGTCGCCGCCTGCACGCGACTTGTATCTGGTGACCAAAGGCGTCCCGACCGACCCCGTGGTGGTTGCCTTCCTTAAATATGTCCTGACCGACGGGCAGAAGAAAAACGAGCCTGTAGGATACATTGAAATCGCACCTGAAAAGATAGATAAATCGCTGACAACGTTAGGTTTGAAGAAGTAAAGTCGGAAGTTGTAAGTTTTAAATGGTTACGTAAGTCGGGCAAGGGGGATTTTCCCCCTTGCTTTATTATATTCGCGGCCAAAATTTTAATATCGATATCACTATTAATCAACATAAAATGAACGAATTCAGCAGAATAAGAAAAATCGACGCCCACACTCACATTGGCGAGTTCGGCAGTCCGTTCAATATCAATTTTGATGCGCAACGACTGGTTGAGCAGATGCAGACCTACAATATCGAAAAGACGGTGCTTTGCGCGTCGAGCGCCTACTCGAACGAGGACACGGTGGCGGCCTACCGTCAGCACCCCGACAAGATTGTGCCGCTGATGTGGGTGAACTGCGCGCAGGGGCAGCCTGCCTACGATTTGCTCGAGCATTACCTTCGCGATGAGCATTTTGCGGGCGCCAAACTGCAATCGCTCTTTGACGGTTACACCGCCGACGCACCTTGCGTTGACCCTGTTGCCGAACTTTGCGAGAAATACGGCAAGCCGCTGTTTGTGCATTCGGGACACGAGCCGTTCGCACTTCCGTGGCAGATAGGATTGCTGGCAGAGCGTCACCCGCACCTGCCAATGGTGATGATTCATATGGGGCACGCCCACGGGGTGTATGTCGATGCGGCGATAACTATGGCTAAACGCTACGACAATATCTGGCTCGAAACGTCGGGCACGTCGATGAGTTGTCAGATTCGCAACGCCTACGAAACCGTCGGCCACGAGCGGGTTATGTTCGGTATCGACTCGCCGTTCCACCACCCAACGGTTGAGATTCAGAAAGTTATGGCCAGTGGCGTCGACGAAGCGGGACTCGAGAATATCTTCTACAATAACGCGAAGAAGTTTTTGGGGATATAAATCCACCCTCACACTAAAAATTGAGTTAATAATTTGGCATTGTCATACATTTGCAATATTTTTACTTGCAATGTATGACAATTAAATTTAAAGTATGACAACTGCAATTAGAAAACCTGTATCGTTTCGTTTCCGCACTGACATATTGGAACGACTGAAACAGAACGCGGCACGCGAAAACCGAACGCTGAACAATTACGTTGAGAGCGTTCTGCTCGATGTTGTTTACGATGAGCCGAACGCAACAACAAGAGCAGCCATTGAGGAAGCAAAATCGGGCAAAAATCCGAACAAGGTTTATGGCAGCGCCGAAGAAATGTTCAACGATATTCTCAACGAGGAATGAAACGCCTGCAGCCTACCACTCAATACCGAAAAGATTTGAAAAGGTACAGGAATCAGCCTAAAAAACTTGCTGCGCTGCTTGAAGTTACGCGTATGTTGGAAAACGAGCAGCCAATTCCCGCAGAATACAAGCCGCACCCGTTACACGGCGAGTACGAGGGCTGTATTGAATGTCACGTTCAAGGCGATTTTCTGCTGATTTGGTTCGATGAGGAACACGATATCATTGAATTGGTGAGGGTAGGAAGTCATTCTGAATTGTTTGGGTGATATACTTTATTCCCCACATTTTTTCCGATTGTGCCATTTTAGAAGTGGTGCGTAACGTAAAGCAATGTTTAAACCCCGAAGGGGTGAAATATCACAGGCAGGGGCGTAAGCCCCTGATAATGATGCAACAACAATAGAACCCCGAAGGGGTGACACAAATAAATATAGCGACAATGGCGTCAACATTAGTAAAAATAGATGTTCACATAATTTTCCATATCAAAACCACAAGTGTGGAAATGAGAGAAGCCGATATTCCGCACATTCACAAATATATAGGTGGCATAATCGAAAACCAACAATCTATTCCTGTTTGTATTGGCGGTATTGCCGACCACGTGCATATTCTCTGCACGCTGCCAAAAACAATGGCGTTATCCGATTTTGTCCGCAGCATTAAAGCCAATTTAAGCCGTTGGATAAAAACGTTGGACCCACATTATGCGGGTTTTGAATGGCAGACGGGTTATGGGGCGTTCAGTGTCAGCCCGTCGATAATCGACAAAACAATCAATTATATCAACAATCAAGCAGAGCACCACAAAAAGGTTTCGTTCAGCGATGAATACGCAGCGTTTTTGGCGGCATACAACGTTGAATTCAATCCTGATTTTCTTTTGACCGATTGATTGTTAGTGCCACCCCTTCGGGGTTCTTGATATGGTGGTAATACCCATAACACAGGGGTTTACACCCCTGCCTATGCTATGCCGCCCATTCTGGGCTGCGCAAAAATTTCCAAAAAACCTAAATTTTCGCTTTTCTGCCACACTCTGATTTCGGGCGGTGAGGAAAACAAGACAAAAAAAATATCCCCGTCAGCCACAACCGACGGGGATAAATAATTGAATGCGTGAATATATTTAGTTTTGACAACCGCTCATATTGGTGTTTAATTTGAATTCTATGTATTTTGTTTTTCCACCTTCGATTGATATGGTCTCACCTTTCCACGTGTTCGTGAAACTCTTAGCGTTCAAATAATGATAAATCGCATAGTATGTGCCCGCTTCACAAGTAAGTTGAGAATATTTACCTTTTTCTGTACTTTTTAAATAAGAAACACCTACTAATTCACCTTTTGTTGTCTTAATAGTAATGTTACTTGCTTCAAAAGTTGAAGGGTCGTATTCGTCGTTAGGAAAAAGATACACGAATCCCTTAAGTCCAATACTATTTTGGTCTTTAATACTAAAATTGAAAGTCGCCTCTGTGTTTTCTTCTTCTTTACTGCACGAAGATAAACTTACCGAAATGCCAATTGCGGCAATAAATAATAAAACAAACTTTTTCATATTCAATTATTTTTTACGTCCCATAAAATCATAAGCCAATCGTAGCATAAGCATTTCTGAATCTTCAGAATTGCCATTCAGTCCGAAGCCATAGTCGGCTTGGTGGTTTTGAACTTCAACACCGATACCCAAATTGAAATGACGGAAGCGCACACCAACTTCGGGTGCCAAATAGTAACCTTCAATATCGCCAACAGTAATGCCTGCCCTAAAATTGAGGTATGGCGATATTCTGAAGTTTATCATATCTAACCGAATGTCAGCATATTCCGTGGCAGATACTAAAGAATAGTCTGTGTTTTTGTATGTGAAACTACCAAAATTCAGTTGCATACCACCGCCGACAAACCAACGAGGATTAATTTGGTAGCCGTGTGTAGTACCAAAACTATATGTTTCCAAATCTTCGGTATTTGAGGTATAACCCACATAGCCAGAACCACGATAACCTTTGGTCGGAAATTCGGATTTTTCTTGTGCGAAAACACTAGCAACAGTAAACATTGAAATAATAAGCAGTATTTTTTTCATAAAAAGACCCTCGTGGACTTCAGTGCCTAAAGACCGTTTTATGATTAATGAATAGAAGCGTGGCACTGATACTATTCTTAAACTGAAGGTCCTGAGAAAACCGCTTACAACGGAATAGATAAAGCAGCCCACGCTGGACGCGTAGAACTTGCTATGCTATCTATCTTGTTGTAATTGAAAGTTTCTCAGGTTTTCAGTTACAAGACGAGCATACGCCTCTTACAAAAAATGTGTTGCTCGAAAGCAACGTGCTAATATAGCACATTTATAAATTACTAAACTTTCAAAACCAATAAAAGATTGAAAATTTATGTGTCAGTGCGTTTGCACAGGGGCCAACACCAACTTCCTATACAGTTTCGCCCGTTTCGGTTTTTACCATATTCGGCTTATATCGACTCAAATCGGTTAGCGCAACAAAAACAGCAACCTTTAGGGTGCCTATTTCCGTGTTTTCCGCGTGTTCCGTAGTTAGAAAAATTCAGTGCAAATCAGTGTTTTCAGTGTCGTCAGTGCGACAAATTTTGTTTCGCGACAGCAAACGCCATATTTCTACCCATACCGAATAAGCATAAATACCCATTTTTATATTCAACCCACTAAAATAATAGGCTGATATAATCTAAAAGCATACATTTGCCGCCGATTCACCTATCAGAATAATAGGTAAAAGCAAGGCAAAAATGAGTAACTTACGGATTATCAAGGACAGAACGGCGAGTGGCGCTATGCGGACGGTCACCATTGTGGCGTTGGCGTTTGTGCTGGTGATGGGTTGGGGACTGTATCGGAAATCGGCGCCCATTTTGAGCGAAATCCCGCTGTGGGACTTGCTTACCGACTCAACGTGGCAGCCGTTCAAGAACAAATTCGGGTTCTTCCCGTTTGTGAT
>JAFZWI010000023.1 GCA_017617355.1 Salinivirgaceae bacterium
GTGGTTGACGAGATACTGATTGAGTGTACCGAAACCCGCGACCAGCCAAAGAACAAGGAGCGCGCGTTGAGCCGTCTGCGTACCTTCATCTACGACAAGGAGCATCAGAAATATATCGACGACATTGCTTCGCGCCGCAAGACAATGGTTTCAACCGGCGACCGTTCGGCCAAGATTCGCACCTACAACTATCCGCAGGGCCGAATCACCGACCACCGTATCAACTACACAATCTATAATCTCGACGCCTTTGTGAACGGCGACATTCAGGACTGCATCGACCACCTGATTGTGGCTGAAAATGCCGAGCGACTGAAAGAAGCCGATTTGTAAATAGATAAAGGGACAACAGACTTCAGACCACAGATGACCATAGTCTGTGGTCCGTTGTCAATTAAAAATCAATAATATGAACCGCAATCAACTTTTTGAGAACATCCGCCGCAAACAATCATTTCTCTGCGTGGGACTCGATACCGACATCAAGAAAATCCCCGCACACCTTTTGAGCGACGAGGACCCGATTTTCGCCTTCAATAAGGCCATTATCGACGCCACCGCCGACTACTGCATCGCCTACAAGCCTAATCTTGCCTTCTACGAGAGTATGGGTGTTCGGGGGTGGATTTCGTTCGAAAAGACAATTAAATATCTGAAAGAAAAGTATCCCGACCAGTTCATCATTGCCGACGCCAAACGCGGCGACATTGGCAACACAAGCGCAATGTACGCCCGCTCGTTTTTCGAGGAGCTGAACATCGATTCGGTTACCGTGGCACCGTATATGGGCGAGGACAGCGTTAGCCCGTTCCTAACCTACGAGGGCAAATGGGTTATTCTGCTTGCGCTCACAAGCAACAAGGGCTCGCACGATTTCCAACTCACCGCCGATGTCAATGGCGAGCGTCTGTTCGAGAAGGTTCTGCGCACAAGCCAGGCGTGGGCAACCGCCGACCAGATGATGTACGTTGTGGGTGCCACCCAGGGCCGTCTGTTCGAGGATATCCGCCGCATTGTTCCCGACCATTTTCTGCTTGTGCCGGGCATCGGTGCACAGGGCGGCTCACTCGAGGAAGTTTGCCGCTACGGAATGAACTCAAAGTGCGGACTGATTGTCAACTCATCGCGCGCCATAATCTACGCAAGCAACGGCACCGACTTTGCCGAAAAAGCCGCCGAAGCCGCCAAATCAGTGGCATCGGAGATGAAAGTGATGCTGGAGAAATATTGCAAGTAGCCTTAACGGGCGCACAAAATAAAAAGGGATTGTCCTGCAATGAAGACAATCCCTTTTCCGTCTGTGTGAAAAATAAATAGTTTCTTAGAAGTACTTAACATCCTGAACCTTGCCCGACTCAATGCTGACAATGTCCTTTAGAATGTTGTTTGCCATACGGCTTGCGCCCAGGCGGAACATTTTATTGTTAAGCCATTCGGCTCCCAACAGATTCTCTACAATGGCCATATAAAGCAAGGCATCTTCTGAAATTGACATTCCGCCGGCAGGTTTTATTCCCACCTTGCGTCCGGTTTTTGCAGCATAAGCCTTTATGGCCTCGCACATTACGCAAACAGCCTGCGGAGTGGCGGCAGGTTCAAGTTTTCCGGTAGAAGTCTTTATGAAATCGGCGCCGGCCTCCATTGCAACAATGCTGGCGTTCCATATATCCTCAACCGAGCGCAGCACACCAGTTTCAAGAATCACCTTAAGGTGGGCTTTGCCAACGGCGGCCTTTATGGCTTTAATTTCATCAAACACCGTCTGATAGTCGTTTGCAAGCCATGCGCCCTGCGAAATCACGATATCGATGTCGGTGGCACCAGCTTCAACGGCCATTTTACATTCCAGAGCCTTTACCTCGATGAACGACTGCGATGCTGGGAAGCAAGCCGCAACCGAAGCTACGCCCACACCAGGACGCTTCAGCGTTGTGGCCACAGTCTTAACAAGCGACGGATAGACGCATATTGCGGCTACATCAGGTATGCCCGAGAAATTGTCGTGGAAGTTGTTGACATTGTTTGCAAAACGTGCGCCTTTTTCCTGCGTGTCAACCGAGTTGAGCGTAGTCAAATCGATAAGGCTGAGCGCAAGTTTCAAATGCTCAACATCGAACAGCTGTTTTGAACGGGTTTTGGCGTCAAACACCTTTTGCTCAATGTCGGCAGCCGAGAACGGCATCGGAAAGTTTTTAAGAAGGTCCATATAAGTTAGAAGTTATCGAGTTTAAAGTTTAAAGTTGAAACGCTTCGCTGTTTAATAACCGTTTCGTAATTCGTAATTATACTAGTGCCTTATGCCTATTGCCTTGTGCCTTAAGTTAATTCGTTTCCAGAATCCGGAATATCTCGTCGAGTTTCGGAGTGAGAATTATTTCTGTGCGGCGGTTTTTGGCGCGTGCCTCAGAGGTTTTTGCCGGGTCGATAGGCGAATACTGTGAGCGGCCGGCAGCTGAGATGCGTTTGCCGTCAATCTTGCCGTCGTTGACAAGTAGTTTGACAATTGTGGTGGCACGTTTGGCGCTTAGGTCCCAGTTGTCCTGAATGTCGCCGGTGCCTTTCATCGGGACATCATCGGTGTGGCCTTCAATCATTATGTTGACATCGGTATTTGCAGCAAGCACTCCGGCTATCTGTTTGAGGGCGGCCTGACCTTTGGGGTCAACATCCCATTTGCCCGACTTGAACAGAAGTTTCTCATCCATAGTGACATATACTTTGCCGTTACGTTGCTCTACGGTAAGTCCTTTGTCTTCAAAACCAAGCAAAGCCTGGCTTATTTTCTGCTTCAGAGCTCTCACTGATGAGTCTTTCTGGTTCAGAATGGTCTCCAGTTCCTGAACACGGCGGTTTTTCTCGGCAAGCTCGCGGCGCTGCATATTGAGGTTCGAGTCGAGTGCCACCAGAATGGCGTCGCGCTCGTCAAGCTCCTGTTGTTTTTCTTTCAGAATACGTTCTTTTTCAAGCAAATCCTGCTTGCTGACTTGCAGGTCGGCCATAAGCTGACGCATTTCGCTCTCGTCTTTCGTGGTTTGTTTTTCCTGCTCGTCGTTAAGGTCGTCGTACATTGTCTTGAACACCTTATACTGCTTCTTATAGAACATTGCCGAGTCGCGTATCACTGATTTGGTGCCGGCTTCGGTCTCCAGTTTCTTGTTAAGTTCCTCCACTTGAGCCTCAAGCTCGGTTGATTTTACGGTGAGGTCTTCGTTCAGGCTTTTTACTGAATCGCGTTCGGCAACTATCGCCTCGTTCTTTTCTTTCAGCTCCTGAAATTGTTTCGACGGCACGCAGGCTGTAAGCCCTGCCATTGCTGCAATCATTAGTGTTCTGCTGTATTTCGACATATCTGTTATGAAATTTCGAACTATAAAAATATAATGTCAAAAGTGTGCTTTTTGAAGGTGGCCGGAAAAATTCTACATAACTTATTAACCGAATATGGTTTGAAAGTCAGGTCGGTGGAAGTCTGGTTTCGACCTAAAAAACAGAGGTTTGGCGGCATAATCTTCAACTTTTGCGTTCTGAAATTGAACTGTTTTAAGTTTTTAGTTACCTTCACACGTTATTTTATTACAGGAAATATGGCAAAATATAAACGCATTTTATTGAAACTCAGTGGCGAATCGCTGATGGGCGCGCAAGGCTACGGCATCGACACGCAGCGGCTCAACGAGTATGCCGCCCAGATTAAGGAGATTGCCGGTATGGGTGTCCAGATAGGCATTGTGATAGGCGGTGGCAATATTTTCCGCGGACTGAGCGGCGCGTCGAAAGGGTTTGACCGCTACAAAGGCGACCAGATGGGAATGCTTGCAACAGTCATCAACTCAATGGCTTTATGCTCGGCGCTGGAAAGCATAGGTCAGCCGGCCCGCGTGCTGACGGCCATTCGGATGGAACCGATAGGCGAGTTCTACTCTAAACCTAAGGCCATTGAGGCGCTGAAACGCGGCGAGGTGGTTATTATGTCGGGCGGAACGGGCAATCCGTATTTCACAACCGACACAGGTTCGTCGCTGCGCGGAATTGAGATTGAGGCTGATGTGATGCTCAAAGGCACCCGCGTTGACGGCATCTACACCGCCGACCCCGAAAAGGACCCGACTGCAACCAAGTTCGACACTATTACTTACGACGAAATATACAATAAAGGCTTGAAAGTGATGGACTTGACGGCCACAACAATGTGCAAGGAGAACAATCTGCCTATTGTTGTTTTCAATATGGACAAACCCGGAAATCTTATCAAGGTTATTTCGGGAGAGAATATCGGAACATTAGTAACCATTTAAAACATTTACAGTTATGATGACACAAGAAGACGTGAAAAAGCAAATCGAGAAATCGAAAGCCCAAATGGCGAAGGCTGTCGATTTTCTTGAAGACTCAATAGCGCACATCCGCGCCGGCAAGGCCGACATACGTGTGCTCGACAACGTTATGGTTGACTATTATGGCTCACAGATGAGCTTGTCGCAAGTGTCGAACGTTACCGTTCCCGATGCGCGCACTATCAAGATACAGCCGTGGGAGAAAAAAATGTTCGAGGTGATTGAGAAGGCCATTCTGGTATCGAACCTTGGTTTCAACCCGACAAATAACGGTGAGTCGATAATTATCGCCGTTCCTCCCCTTACCGAGGAGCGCCGCCGCGAACTTGTGAAACAAGCCAAACAGGAAGGCGAGAATTCGAAAATCATCATCCGCAATGTGCGCAAAGATGCCAACGAAGCCTTCAAAAAGATGAAGAAAGACGGTCTTGCCGAAGATTTGGCGAAAGACGCCGAAGAATCGATGCAGAAACTTACAGACAGCTATATCGGCAAGGTAGATGAGCTTCTCAAAAAGAAAGAGCAAGACATTATGGCGGTTTAATTAATAGGTAAGCCGGTAAAATGAAACGCTCCGTTGTCAGAAGATGACGGGGCGTTTTTTTGTGTGAAAAAACTTAAAACTTGTTAAAAAATGCCGATTCCGTTCAAAAACATAATCGGCGCGAATGGTTAGTTTTGCTTGTTTCACAAAAAGTACGAAAATGGGCAAGGAGACGTCAAAAACCCCGCTAATGGACCAGTATAACAAGATTAAATCGAGTTATCCCGATGCTATCTTGCTGTTTCGTGTGGGCGATTTTTACGAAACATATTCGAGCGACGCTGTCACAACAGCGAAGATTCTGAACATCACGCTTACTAAACGCTCAAACGGCGCAGCGGCGGATGTTGAAATGGCAGGATTCCCTTACCATGCGCTAGACACCTATCTTCCGAAACTTGTACGTGCTGGCCAGCGTGTCGCTATCTGCGACCAGCTTGAAGACCCAAAGCTCACCAAAACTCTTGTGAAACGCGGTGTTACTGAACTTGTTACACCAGGTGTCTCCGTCAGCGATAATATTCTGGAAAACCGCGAGAACAACTTCCTTGCTTCGGTTTATATCGAAAAGAAACAAGCCGGAATATCATTCCTTGACCTGTCAACAGGCGAGTTCTATGTGGCTGAGGGCAGTATGGATTACGTGAACAAGCTGATACAGACTTTCCGTCCGAAAGAATTGCTATACGAACGCGGCAACAAAGAGCTGATTCAGGACACCTTCGGCATGGGTTTCTACATCTACGCCGTTGACGAGTGGGTTTATTCGGCGCAGGCCGCCACTGACCGTCTCCTGAAACATTTCCAGACACAATCGCTCAAAGGTTTCGGCATCGATAAGCTGCAGCTTGGTACGATAGCCGCCGGCGCTGTTCTGCATTATCTTGACATCACCCAACACACACAGATAGGCAACATAACCGGCATCCAGCGCATTGCCGAGGATGAGTATGTCTGGATTGACCGTTTCACTTTCCGCAACCTCGAGATTTTTGCGCCGCTGAACGAAGACGGACACAGTCTTATCGATGTGATAGACAACACCTTGACACCTATGGGCTCACGAATGCTGAAGCGCTGGGTGTCGCTGCCGCTGAAAAACGTTACGGCCATTCATGAGCGCCAACAGATAGCTTCGTATTTTGCTGACAACGAAGATGTGAAACTACAGATTGAGGCCGAACTGAAAAATATGGGTGACCTTGAAAGGCTTATAAGCAAGGTTACTTTCAACCGCATCAATCCGCGCGAGATGCTTACGCTGAAAAATGCGCTGCAGTCGATTGGCCCGATTAAACAGATATGCGAACAATCCGGCATCGAGGCTCTTAGGGTTGTAGGCGAACAGTTGAATCCTTGCTCATCAATCTGCAACAAGATTGAGAACGAGATAAACATTGACCCTCCGGTGCAGGTGGCCAAAGGCAACGCCATAAAAAGCGGTGTGAATGCCGAGCTTGACGAGTTGCGCCACATTGCATATGAAGGACGCGACTATCTTTTGGAACTGCAGCAGCGCGAGAGCCTTGAAACCGGCATCCCGTCGCTGAAAGTGAGTTTCAATAACGTTTTCGGATACTACATTGAGGTACGCAACGCCCACCGCGACAAGGTGCCGCAAGACTGGATTCGCAAACAGACGCTTGTCAACGCCGAACGCTACATAACCAAGGAGTTGAAGGAGTATGAGGAGAAGATTATGGGTGCCGAGGAGAAGATTCTGGCTTTGGAGCAGAAAATCTACAATGATTTGGTTTTTGCCGTATCGGAGTTTGTGACGGCAATCCAACTTGACGCTTCGCTGCTCGCCAAAATCGACTGTTTGCTCTCGTTTGCCACTACAGCACGCATTCACCAATATTGTATGCCTGTGGTTGATGACAGCCGCGTCTTCGAGATAAAAGAAGGCCGCCACCCAGTTATTGAAACGCAGATGCAACCTGGCGAAGAGTATGTGTCGAACAACGTGACACTTAACGACGATGACCAGCAGATTATCATCATCACCGGTCCAAACATGGCCGGAAAATCGGCTCTATTAAGGCAGACGGCGCTCATTGTGCTATTGGCGCAAATAGGTTCGTTTGTGCCGGCAGAAGCCGTCCACATCGGCTTCATCGACCGCATTTTTACCCGTGTCGGCGCATCGGATAACATCTCAGTGGGCGAGTCAACGTTTATGGTGGAAATGAACGAAGCCGCAAATATTCTGAACAATATTAGCGAGCGCAGCTTGATTTTGCTCGACGAGCTTGGCCGCGGTACTTCAACTTATGACGGAATCAGCATTGCGTGGGCCATTGTGGAGTATATCCACAACCACCCTTCGTATAAGGCAAAAACAATGTTCGCTACTCACTATCACGAACTTAACGAGATGAGTAAGAGCTTCGAGCGCATTAAGAACTACAATGTATCGGTGCGAGAAGTTGATAAGAAGGTTTTGTTCTTGCGAAAACTGGTGCCGGGTGGCAGTGAGCATAGCTTCGGTATTCATGTGGCACGCATGGCCGGAATGCCAAAAAGCGTTGTGGCGCGCGCAGAGGTCATTTTGGGCGACCTTGAAAAATCGCGGCGCAACACCGAGTCGTCAGTGAACACGGCAAAATCGTCGGGCGGAGTGCAGCTCAGCTTCTTCCAACTTGACGACCCTGTTCTAAAAGAAATCCGCGACCAGATAAAAAATCTTGATATCGACAACCTGACACCGATTGAGGCTCTGAACAAACTGAACGACATCAAGCGGATAACGGGAATTTGATTTTCCGGATATTTCACATAAAAAACGCCGCAACTGTATGAATCAACGCAAGTTGCGGCGTTTTTGCATGCCGGCTGTCAGCCAATCTTTTTCTGCATCAAATCTTATCGAAAGCCTGCGCAAGGTCGTCGATAATGTCGTCGACATGCTCGGTTCCGATGCTCAAGCGGATAGTGCTTGGCGTAATGTGCTGCTCAGCCAGTTCCTCGGGCGACAGTTGTGAATGGGTAGTTGTATAAGGATGAATCACAAGGCTTTTAACATCGGCCACGTTAGCCAGCAAGCTGAAAATCTTCAAATTGTCGATAAACTTCCAAGCCTCTTCCTGACCGCCTTTTATCTCGAAGGTGAAGATTGAACCACCGCCGTTAGGGAAGTATTTTTTGTACAGCTCGTGGTCGGGGTGGCTGCTAAGTGCCGGGTGGTTCACACGAGCAACTTTCGGGTTCTTACTCAAGAAATCGACTATTTTCAAGGCATTCTCAACGTGACGCTCAACTCTGAGACTCAGTGTTTCAACGCCCTGCAGCAATATCCACGCGTTGAACGGCGAAATAGCAGCGCCAGTGTCGCGCAAGATGACCGCACGGATGCGGGTTACAAAAGCCGCAGCTCCTGCCACATCGGCAAACACGGCTCCGTGATATGACGGGTCTGGCAAAGCAAGCGATGGGAATTTTTCAGCATTGGCTTTCCAATCGAATTTGCCGCCGTCAACAATCACACCGCCAAGGCTGCTTCCGTGACCGCCAAGGAATTTTGTAGCCGAGTGAACAACCACGTCGGCGCCATGCTCCAGCGGACGAATCAAGTACGGAGTGCCGAAGGTGTTATCCACAATCAGCGGAATGTTATGGCGGTGAGCAACTTCTGCCACTGCCTCAATGTTCAAAACGTCGCTGTTAGGGTTGCCAAAAGTCTCGGCAAAAACCACTTTCGTATTCGGTTTGATGGCGGCTTCAAGAGCTTTCAAGTCGTTAACCTTAACAATGGTGTTAGTCACGCCTTGTGTCGCAAGTGTATGAGTGATAAGATTATAGCTGCCGCCGTAGAGGTTGTCGGCTGCCACAATGTGGTCGCCCGCTTTCGCGATATTTTGCAATGCGTAGGTGATGGCTGCCGCACCGCTGGCTACTGCCAAACCGGCTACACCACCCTCGAGTGCTGCCACGCGGTCCTCAAAAACACTTTGCGTTGTGTTGGTGAGGCGTCCGTAAATGTTACCCGCATCGCGCAGACCAAAACGGTCAGCAGCGTGTTGTGAGTTGTGGAACACGTACGATGTTGTTTGATAGATTGGAACTGCGCGCGAGTCGGTTGTCGGGTCGGCGTTCTCTTGTCCTACGTGAAGTTGTAGCGTTTCGAAATGAAGTTTTTTCTGTGTCATGATTGTAAATTTTAATTGTTATTATTTAATGTTATCGTTTTAGAATTTTTGATGTGACAAAGATGCAATGTCTGGAAATATCCACCAAACATTTGCCAGTATTTGAAATAAACAACTGTTATTGTGTTTCTAACATCGCTTTTATTCTAAAACCAATATTTCAAAATGGGTTTAACAGAATTTTATTCCAAGCCGAAGTGCGGTGAATGACACTGGAATAAGCTCGCAAATGCCAGAATTGTGCTAATAAATGTCATTTTAAACGGAAAAACCGCTTCGAAGGCTATCAAGCGGTTTGTGGATGGGTGGAGCATAGCGGACTCGAACCGCCTACCTATTCGTTGCGAACGAATCGCTCTGCCAGATGAGCTAATGCCCCAAGGATATGGTGCAAAAATACATATATTTTATATTGTCCTATTGTTGCCAATTATACTTCCTCCGCAAAAAAATGTTTGCTTATGCAAAAATGTTGTTACCTTCGCATACAGTGATTTATAATTTTTTAAAAACGTTTAAAATTTTAAAGACATGAAAAAATTGACTTTTGGATTAATGGGATTTGCGGCTCTGTCATTAGCAGTAGCCACATTATTTACATCGTGCAAAAAAGACGAAGTAAAAGAGTTGGCTTCTATTTCGGCAACTCTTGACGGCAGCAGCTTCAGCGCAACAGCAGCAGCAACAACATCAGATGCCGACAGCAAAAAATTAGGTGAATTGTTGAAAGACAATGGTGGAAAAACAACAAACATTTACGGAATAAATACTAGCGGAGAAGTTCTGTCAATTGTTTTGAACGGTAACACAAAAGGCACTTATGACTTGAGCCTTTCTGTGGAAGGCAATCCAACAACTCTCCTTATCAACTACCTTACAACAGGGGATTTGGCAGAGACAGCAAAAACGGCTATCACCGCTTCTGCTAATACCATGATAGTCTATAAGAAAGCTGGCGTTCAAAGCGCTAACACGGGTGATTTCTATGTTGCAACAAAAGCATCTGTAGAAATAACTTCTATCACAAAAGTTGGTTTGCTTGAATACATTAAAGGCAAATTCACAGCCACACTTGAGAACGCTAATGGCAACAAAATTGAGATTACCGATGGCAAATTCTCTTGCCCGGGCAAATAATATTAAAATGTGAAAACAAAAAGACCGGCCCGCAAAGCCGGTTTTTTTGTGCTGTCACAAAATCTTAGGGAAAAAACTGACAACCCTGAGCGCGAATAAAAGAATTGTTATCTTTGAATGATAATTCATTAAACAACTTTTAAATAAATTTTACTATGAGAAAATCAATCAAAATTTTAATGATGGCTCTTGCAGCCATGCTGATTGCCGGTGGCGCATCGTCTATTCAAGCAAAAGACAAGAAAGGCCTTAAGTATAACAGCACAACTGAATACAATGCAGAATCATTAGCCAAAGGTGCTCCTGGCACTAACATTGTAAGATTGGACGGCAGAGGCGAAACCGAGGATTTGGCAATAGAAGACGCCAAAATGAAAGCTGTTGCTTGCGCTTTATTCTGTGGTTTTCCTTCGGGAGCAAATGGCGCAGAAGCCGCGCCAGCTATCATTAGCGACCCAAGCGCTGATAATTCAAAATTTTTAGCTGATTTTTTTAAGTCTGGGGGCGAATACCTAAACTACGTTAAAATAAGCACAACTGCTGGTTCAAAATCTGTTTCCAAGGCAACAACAAAACTTTTCAAGGTTGCGATTGGATTGGATATATCATATGACGCGCTCAAAGACGTGATGGTAAAAAACGGTTTGGCAAAATAAATTTTTCTTCACAACAAAATAAAAGCCGCAAAATTTTGCGGCTTTTATTTTGTGGGTAATGTGCTTAATTATTTAGACAAAAGTGAGCAATGACCCAAAACTTTTGACAAACGACAATTAAAGCGCCAGAAAACGAACACCACAAATAAAAACATTTGTATATTTGTGGCTTTAAGAACAAACTTTTGTTTAATTTATTGTTTAATTAAAAATTTAAAAAGATGAAAAAAAGATTCATGTTTGCAACTATGATGGTTGCTATGTGTTCAACAGCTCTTTTCACCTCTTGCGGTGAAGAAGAAGCACTTGAAGGTTCTGTAGAGGAGCAATTCAAATTTGGTGAGTTGACAGCTATTGCTAACCCTGATGGTACAATAGATATCAGCGGTCACATTGCTACCAACACCAAACTTAAAGAGTTCGCTTTGTACAACGAAGATGGTTCTATCGCTTACGATTTTCTTGAGGCTAATGACCAGGTTAAAACCAAAAACAAAGAGTTGGATGAGAATGGCAAAGCTGTTAAAGACAAATTCTTTGAGCTTGACATTAAGTCAACTGGCAAATTACCTGTAGCTATCTATACTCTTAGAATTAAAACCAAAAAGGCTGGCACTTTTGAAGAGGGTATTGGTGAGGCATATAAATTTATGGTAGGTACTGGCGCAAATGACACTCTTGGTTCACAAATTTCTCTGCGCGACAAAAAATGCTTTAAGTTGGGTGATTTCTATAATACAGAAGATGGCTCTTTGAAAAATGCAGCATATGCTAACAGCATTGAGATATATCTAACATCTGACCTCAAAATTGCTTCTGCAAAAGGTTTGAAAGTTGCCACAACAACAAATGACGTAAGATCTCAAGAGGAAGCAGATGCTATCAAAGCTGCTTTAGCTGACGCAAAAGTATATGAAGCCAATAAATGTGTTATCACAACTACAGATTGCATCGCTACTTATAATATAGAAGTTATTGATGCAAATGCTGTTTGGTTAAGCGGCGTTCGTATCAATTCTAAGGGTACTTTGAAGATTGACACTTCAGCTGCTTTCAATTAATCAGTAATTGTCAAATAACGAACGAGAGCCGCTCAATAGAGCGGCTCTTTTTTTTGTCTAATAAATAATAACACAAAGAGCTGTACCGAAAACTTTTGCCGGTTTTACAAAAAGTTTTCACTATACTGAAAACTTTTGCTACTTTTGTAAAAAGTTTTCAGTAGAAGCGTTATGATAAGCAGAGAAAAATACATCGCACAAATCAGGCCGTTTTACGAGAGCGACTTGATAAAGGTCATTACCGGAATTCGCCGCTGCGGAAAGTCGGTGGTGTTGGAGCAAATAAAGAACGAACTTGCTGCGCAAGGCAAACGAATCGCCTATCTGAATTTTGAGGATAGGCAAGTTTCGGCAACAATAACAACCGATTTGGAATTGACCGAACACATTGAAAATGAACTTTCGGCCAACCCAAACGAGAAACTGTATGTGTTTTTGGACGAGGTTCAGATGGTGAAAAATTGGAATCTTGCCTGCCGTTCGCTTCGGTTGCGGAATGTTTCGCTTTTCATCACCGGCTCAAACTCGAAACTGCTTTCACGCGAGTTTACAAAGGAGTTGAGCGGACGTTATGTCTCTTTCACAATCAGACCGTTTGTGTATAAGGAGATTGTGGAATATGCCAAAGAGCTCGGTCGCAATGTGTCGGTGAATGATTATCTTATTTATGGCGGCTTTCCGAAACGTTTTGAATTTCAAGGACAAGAAGAGATGCTGCGCTACTTGAACGATTTGGATGAGACAATTGTCCTGAACGACATCATTAACCGCTACAGCATTCGTAAGCAAGAGATTTTCAAGAAGTTGGTGAACTATGTGCTTATATCGAATGCAAGAATTTTCAGCTCAAATTCGGTTCACCGCTATTTAAAATCGCAAAAGACTGATTGTTCGATAAATACGGTGATGAAATATATCGATTATCTTGAAGAAGCCTACGTTGTAAGGAAACTTCCGCAGTATTCAACCAAGGCGAAAAAGCAACTTGAGTTTTACACCAAACTCTATGATGAGGATGTGGCATTTAACTCAATCCGCCAACCGAACAATCGTTTTGATATTACACATAACCTTGAGAATGTAGTATATAACGAGCTTGTATATATGGGCTACAACCTAACGGTGTATAACGTGAACGACAAGGAAATCGACTTTTTGGCCGCTAAAAACGGGCGGGAATATCTTGTGCAGGTTGCGTACAGCGTAGTTGAGGAAATCACCTACAAGCGTGAGTTTGCGGCATTTAACGAGCTCGATAACTCGCGCAAAAAGATTCTCATAACCAACGATGATAACGATTTCTCGACAAGCACCGTGCAGCATATACGGCTTGCTGATTTCTTGATGATGAACGATTTAGAAGGTTAGCGTGATTCTCTACTGAAAACTTTTGCCGATTTTATAAAAAGTTTTCAGTAAGCAATTTCTCCTTCCACCATTATCCCCGTTCCAATCCGTCCCAAAGTGTGATTGTGCCTGTACGAGAAAAACTCATTCGGGTGGCATTTAGTGCAGATTTGCGCCACCTCAATGTTTTCTGGCAGCAGGCCGGCTGTAATAAGATGCTGACGATTGACGGCCGTCAAATCGATGTGCGGACGCAGCCATTCGGGTTTGTGCAAGATAGCTTCGGGCCATGATGAGAACTGTTCGGCAACATCGTCACCCACCTCGAAACAGCAACCCCCAATGCACGGGCCCAACGCTGCAACCATACGGCTTGGCTTTGAGCCGAACTCGCGTTGCATGGCCTCAACTGTAAGGCGAACAATACCGCCCACAGTGCCGCGCCAGCCAGCGTGAATGGCCGCAGCCGCACGGTTTTCAGCGTCGTAGAGAAGAACCGATTGGCAATCGGCTGTCAGCACCATAATGCAAACGCCTGGCTGATTGGTTATAAGCGCATCGGTATTAGGAATACGGCTGTCAATAGTAAGAGCGCCAAGGCCGGCATTAGTTCCGTTTACAACGGCGATATTTAGGCTGTGTGTCTGCTCGGCGGTTGTCAGACGGTTGATGTTGAAACCAACTGAAGCAGCCAAGCGACGGCGGTTTTCCACACCGTTGGGGCTGCGTAGATTGATATCGCCCAACGCACCCTGACGGCACGAAGTCACAAAATGGCGTATACCACCACACCGGTCCAGACTGCCAAAGGTGTAATACGGAAAATCGGCGGCATGAAAAAGCATGAACAACGACGCTTATGCGTTTCCTGAATCGATGCCGTGCTCTTTCATATATGATTGTATCTCAAGCATCAGGCGGTCTTTGAGCTCATGCTCGCGGTTGCGGTTCTCCGATACAACAATCACATGGTCAGGCTGCTCGTTAAGATACACAACCTTATAGTATTCAGTGGTGCGCAGTTGCTTTCCGCGAATCAGCGATTTATTCTTACGCCGAGCCTTGCCAGTATTCAGCAATGCTGGCCAGAACTCGTTAATGAACTGTTCGCGCGCCACTTCGTCTTGCGTGACAAGCGAGACATACGGAACACCGATAAACGTGTCGCCGACATTGTAGAAGAACATCAGGCGCTTCGACATGCTCATTATTTTTCCGCTCAAATCGATTTCGGCAACCATTAATCCTTTGTAGTAGGCGCTGATTTGCGCGTTCAGCTGGTCTTGCCGCTTGGTGGCCTCCTCTTGTGTGGCCTGCATCTCCTCAAGGTTCTGGCGCATTTCCTCCTCATGCTGCGACAGCACTTCGGTCTGTTCGTTCGACTGCTCAAGCAGCTTTGCGTTGTGTGCGTTGATGCTGACATTGGAAACAGCCGACGCCATATTCTCGCACAGATGCTCCACAAAATCTATCTTGTATTTCTCAATATGATTGTACGATATAAGCTCCATTATGCCGTAAATCTCATCGTTGACAATCATCGGAGCGAGCAGCAGGTTGCGCGGCTTCTGCTCCTCGCGTTTGCCCTGTGTGAATGTCACAAAGCTGTCGGGCACATCTTCGAGATAGATAAGACGCATCTCGTCGATAACGCGGCCGAAAAGACCGTCTTTAGCCGTTACAACGGTGTCGAGCATTATCTGCTTTCCGTAGGCTATGGCGGCCTTGCTCTCGAACTTCAGCTCTGTGTCATATTCATCTTCTATCTTGAAATAAACCGCGCCCTGCACAATATTCATATATTTCAGCAGCTCGTTAAGCACGTTGTAGGCGAAGCTGTCAGCGTTCTCGTTCTCCTGACGGATAATCTCGCCAAATTCGGCCAGGCCGTGGGTAACCCAGTTGCGCTGTGCGTCGAATTCTTTCTTCTGGTCCTCCTCCTCTTTGGCTTTAACAAGGCTTTTCTGCATGGCGATAAGCGACTCGCCCAGAGTGTCCTCGTTGCTGAGCAGCCGGTATTGGGCGTCGTAGTTGCCCTTGCCTATCTCTCCGGCAAAGTTCACCGATGCTTTCAAGCCGTCGCACAACACTTCAATCGACTCGGTAAGGTCGGTTATCTCGCTCTTAATACGTGTCTTATGCATCTTCTCGTCGCTGATGACACCCAGCGACAAGTCGGCCAGTTTGTTGTTAATGCCGACAATGGTTCCCGATATTGTCCGGGCCACTATTGAAATAACTATCGAAATGATAATGAGGCCAATAATGGTTATGATAAGCAAACGCAGAAGACTGCTGCTCCGTTGTTTGAAGCTGCTCTTCCACGACGATACAGTAACCACGTGCCAATAACTCTGCGCGTTGTCAAAACATGCCTTGTTGCAAACAATAATCGATTTCTCGCCGTTGATATCGTTGCCTATGTAAAGAGTGTCGCGGGCAATACTGTCGATGTCCGCAACAATAGTCTGTTTCGTACCTGTCAGTTTGGTGTCGCGGCTGTAGAGATATTTTCCGGATTCTGAAATCAGATAATTCTTTTCGTCTTTGCCGTCGGGGTTCAGCACAAGCAGTTTCTTCAAATCGTGTATCGAAAGGTCGATGCCCACAACGCCCATAAACTCATCCCAGACGATTATTGGAGCCACTATTGATGTCATCAGAATGGAGTCTTTGCCGTTATAAGAATAGAAGTAGGGCTCCACCATTTTGGTCTTTTTTGTGTCGCGCGGCAGGGTGTAGAAATCCTCCTCGTATTGCGTGTCGGTTGTCTCTTCCGATTTTATCTCTTCGTCAACCCGATAGAAAGAGGGCGAGAAGCTGCCAATGGAATTGGAGTTAACCTTGTCAATGTAGTTTTCGTCAAGATTGTCGATGCTGTTCGGCTCCCAAATCGACCAGGCTGCACAGAGGTCAGGATTTTCCAATAATGTCTGGTGCAAAAGGTCGCTGAAGAATGGCCGGCGCTCGGTTTCCTCAATATCGTTGTAGTTGGCCATTGTGGCAGCCAAGGTCTCCACTATCTTTGTGCGGCTTGCAACAAGTCCCTCAATGCGGCTGGTTATGTCGCTCGATTCCTGTTTCATTTCGGTGTACGAGTCGGCTTTGAGATTTTCCGCCACTTCGTAGATGATATAACCCATTGCGGCTATATACATTATAAGCGATGTGCCCAACAGGTTGAGCACCATTTTCCGGTGGATAGTCTTTTTAAAAATCATCTCTTTTCTATTTAGTTTCCAGAAAAACGTTTTTACTCATCAATCAGACCGATAAGCTCTGTAAGCTCATTGTAGGCCTCTTCCCATTTGCTCTTTGCGTCGACAAACACTTGCGGGATACGCTCGGTGCCCGAATTTTTCGTTATCGAGTTTATAATGGTGTCGAGCATGTCGGTTATCGGCTTAACTCCCAGATAATTGATTTTTGTCCGCAGGGCCTTCACCTCCATTTTCAGCACTTTGTAATTGTTGCTCTCCATGGTTTTTTCGATGTCAGCAAACTGTGCGGGAATCTGCTCGTAGTAGCGGCGCAGCATGTTGTCAATCTTCTTCTCGTCGTTTTTGTAAGCGGCGTTCATGTTGGTCAGGTCGATAAGGCGGCGCTTCTTGTTAGCCGATGTTTTCAGCATGCTTTTCAACTCCTCTGGTATCACGCCTTCGGCAACCATATCTATCTGAGCCTCGTATTTCTTTTGTGTTGTTATGTCGAATCCAACAGCAACAATATCTACTATCTTCTTTGTGTCGTCGTAGATTGGAATGAAATGCATGCGGAGCCAAACGGCGTCTTTTCCCTCGCCAAATTGCTCGTCCTCCTCCATAATGTTGCCTGCCAGTATCTCGTCCCAGAAGTGCTCATGCGCCTTGGCCTCAACTTCGGTCATCTGGACATCGGCCTTGTGGCGTTTGCCCACAACCTTGTTGCGACGCGTCTGCACAAAGTTCAGGAACTCCTCGTTGGCGTCGGTAACGCGTTGCTGAAGGTCGTAGTGGACTATTGGCACAATGTTGCTAAGTGATTCGATAACCGCCAACAGCCCCTCCTCTTTATGCGTTGTCTCCTCCTGCGTGGCCTGCATTTCCTCCATGTTCTGGCGAATCTCCTCCTCTTGCTGTTCAAGCACTTCGGCCTGCTGTTTGGCTTTGCTGAGCAGCAGTGTCGTCTGAGCGTTTATCTTCACTGTCGACAATGTGGATGCTATGTTCTCCGACAGCTTTTCGACAAATGCTATCTGATACTGCTCGAAAACCTTGAGCGAGTAAAGCTCAATGGCGCCCACCAATTTGCTGTTGTAGATGAGCGGCACAATCAAGGCCGATTTTGGCAGCGAACGGCCCAATCCTGAGCCGATGCGCTCCATATCATCGGGTATCTCACTGATGAATATCGTCTCGCGCTCGTGATAGATGCGCCCCATAAGGCCGTCGCTAGGGCTGAAGAACGTTTTTTCGCCCTTTTCTTTGCCGAAGCCCAAATGCGACACCAGTTCAAGCCCCTCGCGGTCCTCGGGAACAATGTAGAGAGCGCCCATTTGCGCGTTAAGGTAAAGTGTCAGTGTCTTTATTATCTCAGCGCTTATTGTCTGCATATCTTTGTTGTCGATACGCAAAACCTTGTTGAACAGGTTGATACCAGACGACGCCCAGTTCAGTTGCTCCTCCTCGGCGTGACGCTGGTTTTCCTCCTCTTTGGCCTCATCGAGGCTCGATTTCATCTCGATAATGGCGTTGCCCAGAACATCACGGTCGCTCAGCGGACTGAATTTGTAGTCGGAGTTGCCGTTGCCTATGTTCTCGGCAAATTTGGTTACCTGCAGCAGACCTTCGACCACCTTGTTCGACGAATCGGTCATCTGCCCAAGCTCGTTGTTGCTCTCAACACGCATCTCAAGCGTCTCGTCAACCTTGCCCTGCGCCAGACGGTTGATAACCTCGTTAACCTTCTTTATCGGGTTGACAATGCCCTGTGTCAGTATGGCGATGATGAGCGCAAGCAGCAACAGACCGATAAGAATGGCGCGTGTTACCACGTTGAGAGATTCGGCCATTTGTTCGTCGATGTTATCGTCGGTAACAACCACTATTTTCCATTGTGCGTTAAGGTTTTCGGGCAATATGGTTTGAATGTTGCAATAAGTGTCACCAGTGCTTCTATTTATCAAAGTACGATTCACAACATCTTCCGATGACTCGTAGAGGAAGCCGCCAATCAATGTGTCTATCTCGTTGTAGAGTTGGCCGTTGAAGTTCTTGTCAGGGTTAGCGGCGATAATGTGTCCCTTGGGCGAGAGGATGAAAACATGCTGGTTTCGTTCTTTCCCTATTGAATCGATTATTGTCTGCAGCGAGTTGGCGTTGATGTCTATCCCTATCACACCGGCAAAACTGCCGTTTTTGTTTATCGGCATTGCCATTGGGATGCGCATGGTGCGCTTGGCTGTCGAACCGTCGTAAAGATAGTAATCAGGTTCGGCTATGATTGGAGCACCGGCGTCTTTACATATAAAGTAGGGGTCCTCCATTTCGTCGTAAACCTGAGCTATGGTTTTTGAGCTGACCTCGGCACCGTACGATGTGTTCTCGGCTTTAAGTGTGGTACGCCCCTCCTCGCTCGAGGCGTCAAGATACTGGCTGTCGAAGCTGAGCCACACAAACGACAATGCCTGGTTGTCCTCGCAGGCTTTCTTAATGGTTTTGTTGTAAAACGCGTCGTTTCCGGAGAAAGCCTGGTCATCGACCGACTCCACTATCGACCGCAAAGTCAGCAATGTCTGATATTGGTCGGACGACATATTGCTGATTATTGTCGATACGTCGCTGATAACTGCGGCGTCCTTCTTTTCCATTGACTCGACAATCGAATTTCGGAACTGCCGTGTGGCAAACCCCGAAGCAAACAGGATTACGGCGAAAACTGTTCCTAAAACCAAGCATAGCACTCTGATACTGAGGCGGATTCTGATTTTCATATCTATCATTTTTTCTTTTTGAAACCCGAAGCCGGAACCACCGTTTTACACGACGCGGCACCCGACTGAACCAAAAAATAAATATGCACATTTTTTTTTATCGGGAAGAATTTTTGGTGAGATTTTTTGAGATAGTAAGGTAGTGACACCCAGCATCGCAGAAAAGCGACGCTTCTTGGTGTAAATAAGAAATTGCGGAAGGTCAGATAGCGATTCAAATATCGCGGCGGAGTTTTTCGAATCCGTATTTTAATCCGATTGTTACAGTATGAACTGCGCCACTTGTTTTGAGTGTTGGCGAATCAATGTTTATCGGCATAAATGAGTAACGAAGCGAGGGCGAAAAAATAAGTTGGTTATATCGGCCTTTACGATTAGGAACAAGACCGCCTTCTATTTCGTAATCAACCTCAACGGCAATCACTGGCTGCATTTTTCCTTTTATCCTTGCTTTTTTGAGGTTTTCGTTTTTTTCTTGTTCTTTCTCGTCGGGTGCAAGCCTAAACCAGCCTATACCCAAAGTTGGTGTTATTGCAATTGAATATGGACAATGAATAGAATAACCAGCATTAATACCATATATTTCGCTGGAACTTTTCCCTCCATTTTTCAAGATAGCATCATTAAAATCGATGTCATCATTAACATTTCCCCAAGCACCCTCAATATTTGCGTTTAGAACGAAATTGGCGTATGATAGGCCAAAATACATATTTACCGCAAGTCCATTATTCACCAGTTTGCCGAATTGACCTTGATTGAAGGCTGCTCCGGCGGAAACCCTAAAGTCAATTGTTGGCCTTGTATGGACGTATTTGTCCCTAATCAGGTTTCTTACAAATGTCTCGTACTCGCTCATTGGGTGGCGGGCAAGATACTCGTCGCTGGCGTCGTTCAACATCTCCCTTCGGTCGCCCTTGGTTTGGGGGGCATATTGCTTAACAAACAACAGTAGAAAATCGCGGCCGCTCTCGCTGAGCGATTCGTCGTTTTCAATATCCTGCTTGTAAAAGTCGTAGTTCATGTAGAGCGAATCGACAAGCAACGGGAAAATGCTGTATTTGAACGGATTGGTTCGTTTTCGGTATTGCTCGATAGTGAGCGAGTCGAAAATCATTTCGGAGGCGGCCAGCTGATATTTTTGCAGCCAAATGGCCAATAGCCACACCTCGCCTTGCGACAGGGCTTTGAATTTGTCGTTTTCAAACTCGGTGCGGGCGTAGAACATCAGCTCCTCAGCTTTGGTGCGGTCGTTGTCTATGATTGCCTCGAAAATGCGGTCGCGGCACTTCTCAATCATCTCGGTTTTCGATTGGTGCGTTGTCAGGTATTGGCGCATTGCGGCGGTATCAACCTGCGCGCTGGCGCAAATACTGCTTGCGGCAACTATTATTGTTAGAATTATCTTTCTCATAATGAATTAATAAGCGCGTTTTTTGTCACAAAGACCAATTTTGAACACTGCTGACAGAGTGGTAATTGCTCCGTATGTGACAGTTTCCTCAATTTTAGTTCTGACGGGTTGAACCGAGAGTCGCAGAATAGGACCCCAAAAGCACCCTTGATAATTGTCAAGGAAAAACTTCTCGTATCGTATTTCGGCGCCAATGGTTGGCATAATCGATGTTAGCTGTTGGTCGTTCAGCGGATTATCTTTATTGTCGTAATCATGATGAGCGTAAAACGCTGTGTAACCTAAACCAACGCGGGGAATAAACACCCATTTTTCGTTAAGTGGGAATAATCTGCCTATGCAAAATTGACTTGTCGCCGCATTCGAGCTTTCTCCTTTTTTCCAAACAGCTTCGTCAGAAAACGAGATGTCTTTTTTCGGTAAATTGCCAAACATGCCGACAAACTGCCACGATACTTCCCAACGCTTGTACCCAACGGCAATGTCGCATTGGAAAGCTCCATTGCACGTCTCGAACCAATCAGTAATACCGCCCGACAATAGACAAACCCCCGGTCCCATACTGACATCAAGAAACATGCCTTCAAAGTCTTTTGTGAACTTGTAAGCTAGGTTCCGCTTCACATAATAGTCGTATTTGCTGCCGGGGTGATTTTCCAAAAACTTGTCGCTCTCGCGATTCATTGTTTTAGTATAGTTGCCGTTTTTTGTTTCAAATTGCTTAAGAAAAACATCGATAAAATCCTTGTCGGTTTCAGAGAGACGACTATCGGCATGGGCGGCCTGTTTTATGGCATCGAGATTTTCAAACACCTTGCTGTGAGCCACATAATAAAGGTTAGTGTTGAATATGATTTTTGGACCAAGCTCGGCATTGCGCGCCGAGTCAAGAGCCACTACATCGTTCAGAAAATCGTCGAAGCGGTTCAGGTAAAGGTCGATGCACCACAACTCGCGCGGCGCCAGCGGCAGATAAACGCTGTCTTCGAGCGTCATGGCGTATTCTTTCAAGTTGTAAACCATTTCCTTATCGTCGTCGGCAATGCTTTCGGCAAGGAGACTAAGGCATTTTTTTATCAAGTCGCTGCGGGTATCGTCAAGCAACCCTAATCGGTTCATTTGCTGGAATTTGATTCTGTCGACGGCCGTACTGTCGACAATAATATCTTCGGCAGTGGACTGTGCTTTCAACTGTCCGAACATTGCGGCCAGCATAAGGCACAATATGGCAATTTTGTTTTTCATAATGTTAGGTGTTTAATTGCGGGGTCAAATATAGTTATCAACGGCATTCTTTTAAATTTCTCTTTTAACTATTTTTCTACCTTTGCACCTCTAATAAATAAAGGCAAGTTACTGAATTATGTACGAATACATTCAAGGGCGGATTGCTGAACTGACACCGGCTTTCGTGGTCATCGACAACGGCGGCATCGGGTATATGATTCTCATATCGCTGAACACATACACATCGCTTTCGGGCAAGGAACAGGCCATTGTTTTCACACACTACATTGTACGTGAGGACGCACAGCTGCTCTACGGTTTCGCATCGAAGACAGAGCGTGAGGTTTTTCGGCTGCTACTCACCGTTTCGGGCGTTGGCGCCAACACAGCGCGAATGGTTTTGTCGTCGCTGAGTGCCAGCGAGTTACGCGATGCCGTGCTCACCGGAAACGTGGCGATGATAAAAAGCATCAAAGGCGTTGGTCAGAAGACAGCCGAGCGCATTATTGTCGATTTGAAAGATAAAATCGGAAAAACTGAGGCCAACACAGATTTTTTGTTCGCTCAAAGCAATACAAACCGCGAAGAAGCGTTATCTGCATTGGTGGCTTTGGGTTTTCAGAAAAACGTGGTGGAGAAACTGCTCGACAAGCTGCTTAAAGAAAACCCGACCATGCAGGTTGAGGAAATGGTCAAAAAAGCCTTAAAGTCGATATAATTTTTAATGAGGCGGAGGTTGAAAACAAAGCTGCGCATTGCTATTGCAGCCATTTTCATTATTGCTGCTGAGGGCGTGTTTGCGCAATCGGGCGGCGATACTACCGCTTTGCCTTTCCGCATAGCCAAACCCAAAGCAACACCCTACGAGCCGTCGCGGCCGGCATCGAACCTCAACCTGAAAGACCCGTCGAACTTCACCAACGAAGTTGAGTATGACGAGGCCACCGACCAATACATCATCCACCAGAAAGTAGGCGGCGTTGACATTCGTCCGCCTTTCAACATGTCGCGCGAGGAGTTCAACAGCTATGATGTTGACCGCTCGATGCGCAACTATTGGCGGCAGCGTTACCAAGGCGAGAATTTTGAGCGCCAGGGCTCGTCGCTTACCAAAATCAATGTCAACAACGAACTTTTCGAGACCATTTTCGGCAGCAATGTCATCGACATCAAGCCGCAAGGAACGGCGTCGCTTAAATTCGGCGTCAAGATAACCAACACAGCTAACCCAAACATTGCGCAATCGCTGCGCCGGCAGACTATCTTCGATTTCGATGAGAAGATACAGATGAGCGTAGCCGGAAAAATTGGTGAGAATCTGGAACTGAAAATCAGCTACGACACTGAGTCACAGTTCGATTTCGACAACACAGCCAATCTGAAATTCCAAGGTAAGGAGGATGACATTATCCAGAAGATTGAGGCCGGAAACGTGTCATTGCCGCTCTCCACATCGCTCATCACTGGAAGCCAGAGCCTGTTTGGCGTGCTGACAGAGCTGAAATTCGGCAAACTCTACGTTTCAACAGTCATTTCGCAGCAGAAAGGCGAGTCGAAGACTATAACCACACAAGGCGGAGCGCAGACAAGCACCTTCGACGTATCGGCTGTCGATTACGATAAGAACCGCCACTTCTTTCTGTCGCACTTCTTCCGCGCACAATACGACAATGCCCTCAAACAGTTGCCGGTGATTGTGACAAGCGTGCAGATTACAAAAATCGAAGTATGGGTAACAAACAATAAGAAATCGACCGAAAACGCACATAACATTGTAGCATTCATGGACTTGGGCGAGGAGCGCGAGGAATATCCGATGTATAACCGCAAAGACCGCGCCGTGCTGAACTCCGATGTCAACTTCTACCGCTATGCGGCTCCTGACAATGGTGCCAACAGCCTCTACGACGATGTGGTATCGACCGATGGCATACGCAACATAGACCAGGTGACCAAGCTGCTCGACGCCAAAGGCTACGCCAGCGCCCGCGACTATGAGAAAGTTGAATACGCCCGCAAACTGAACAGCAACGAGTATTCGGTAAACACACAGCTGGGCTACATAACGCTGAACTCCGCCCTCAACAGCGACGAGATTCTGGCCGTGGCTTTCGAGTTCACCTACAACGGACAGAGCTACAAGGTGGGCGAGTTCTCGAGCGACGGAATAAACAACCCCAACAACCTAGTTGTCAAATTGTTGAAAGGCAGCAACTTCACCCCAAAATATCCAAACTGGGACCTAATGATGAAAAACGTCTATTCGCTTGGTGCCTATCAGCTCAACCGCGATGATTTTGTGCTCGAAGTTGAGTATTACAACAACAAATCGCGGGTGCGCAAGCTATCGAACGCCTATCTGTCGAACGAGATAAAAAACACCAAGCTGCTCAACCTTATGGGCCTCGACAACCTTGACAGCAAAAACAACTACGTGAAAGGCGGCAACGGTTTCTTCGACTTTGTGAACGGCATAACAGTCAACGCCACCAACGGACGCATCTATTTTCCTGTTGTTGAGCCATTTGGCGGTCACTTGCACGATACTTTGGGCGGCGATGCCCAATCGAAAGAGTTTGTGTTCCAGGAATTGTACGACTCCACCCAGTACAAGGCCATACAGATGACAGCCAAAAACAAATTCTACCTGAAAGGCTCGTACAAATCGGCCGGCGGCTCCGAGATTATCCTCAACTCATTCAACATTCCGCAAGGCTCGGTGACAGTAACGGCAGGCGGTATTACGCTTGTCGAGAATGTCGATTACACGGTCGATTACAGCATGGGGCGCGTCAAAATCATCAACGAGAGCTACCTTGTGTCGGGCACGCCGATAAAAGTGAACCTCGAAAGCAACTCTGACTTCAATCTGATGACGAAAACGCTATTGGGTACCCACCTCGACTACCGCTTCAGCGACCGCTTCAATTTAGGCGGAACAGTTATGCGCCTGACTGAGAAACCAACCACCACCAAAGTGAACGTTGGCGAAGACCCTATCTCGAACACCATTTGGGGGTTGAATGGCTCATATGAAGTTGAGTTGCCGCTTGTTACAAAAATTCTCGACTGGCTGCCATTGCTGGAGACCAAAGAGCCTTCATCGTTGTCGGTACAAGGCGAGTTTGCGCAGCTTGTGCCGGGCCACAACAAGGCTGTGGGCAAGAGCGGCGAGGTCTTTATCGACGATTTTGAGAGCAGCGAGTCGAACTACGACATGACCAGCCGCGAAGCATGGCGCATTGCCAGCATTCCGCAGGACAACATCTTCAGCGAAGCATCGCTCTACGGCGACCTTCGCTCAGGCTTCAACCGCGCCAAACTTGCGTGGTACAAGATTGACCCGCTGATGTTCCAATCAAGCTCTCCGGTGTCGAAAGCCGAGCAGTCGAGGCTGAACGCCTACCGCGTACCGGAGCTTAACATCTACCCCAACCGCGACCAGTCGTCGGGCGACGCTCTCTACCTCACCACCTTCGACCTTGCCTATGACCCAACGTTGCGCGGTCCCTACAACTACAGCATCGACGACTATGACGAGACTGGCCATTTTATGAATCCGCAAAACAAATGGGCAGGCATCATGCGCGAGACAACCATAAAGAACTTCGAGACATCGAATATCGGTTATCTTGAATTCTGGATGATGGACCCGTTTGTCGAGGAAGACTCTCTCAACCCTGGCGGACAACTCTATTTCAACTTCGGTAACATATCGGAGGATGTGCTGAAAGACGGCCGTAAAAGCTATGAGAACGGCCTGCCGACAACCTATCCGCCCGACCCTGCCACATATGATGTTACCGTCTGGGGCCGTGTGCCGGCTGTGCAGACAAGCACTCTCAGCTTTGTCAACGACGAGAACCAACGTCGGTATCAGGACGTCGGCCTCGACGGATTGAGCGGTACGGCTTTCAGCGGCGGACAATCGGACGAGCAGGTTTTCTTCTCGTCTTACTTGGACGAACTGAAAAACGTGCTTGACGATGATGTCTATCGCAGTTTCTACGACGACCCTTCGGGCGATGACTACCACTACTTCAAAGGCAGTGACTACGACGAAGCGGGCTACGGCATTGTCGACCGCTATATGAACTACAACGGCATGGAGGGGAACTCGCCCGTGAGCACAGGTGCAACCTCAACCTACTCAACATCGATGCCAGACGTTGAGGACCTTAACAGCGACTACACGCTTTGCGAGTCGGAGTCGTACTTCCAATACCGGGTTGACTTGAGCCGCGAGAACATGGTTGTGGGCACAAACTACATTGTCGATGAGCGCAGCATTACAAATACAATGCCCAACTCTGAGCATAAATCGGTTAAGTGGTATCTTTTCCGCATCCCGCTTAGTTCTAACGAGCGCCAGCAGATTGGTAATATTGAAGACTTTACGTCTATCCGCTTTATGCGTATGTTCCTGCACGGCTGGAGCGAGAAAGTCGTGCTGCGCTTCGCCACCCTCAACCTTGTAAAGAGCGACTGGTTCACCTACGACTACGACCTAAAAGACGGCAGCGAGAGCCTTGTAAGCAGCGAGAACAACGACGATGCAGCAGCCGCTTTCAGCATGTCGACAATCAACATTGAGGAGAACGGCAGCCGCACACCTGTCAACTATCTATTGCCTCCTGGCGTAACGCGCGAGCAGGACCCGTCGCAGACACAGCTTGTGGAGCTGAACGAACAGAGTATGTCGATGAAAGTTGTCGATTTGGCCGACGGCTACTCTAAATCGGTTTACAAGACAACGAGCGTCGATATGCGTAACTATAAGAAACTGAAGATGTTCATCCACGCCGAAGCGGTTGATGACGAAACCTCGCTCGATGACGATGAAGTAACATGCTTCATCCGCATAGGCCAGGACTATACGGAGAACTACTACGAATATGAGGTGCCGCTGAAACTGACGCCGTGGTGGACGTCGCGGCCTTACCCTGACAACAAACAGAACCGCGAACTTGTGTGGCCCGAGGAAAACAACATGGAGATTATCTTCCAGGAACTTGTTGATGCCAAACTTGAACGCAACGCCGAGATTTCGGCCGGAAACCCGTCAGTGTCGCAGTCACTGCCATACGTTGTAACAACCACATCGGGGCACTCAAAGCGCCGGATAACCGTTGTGGGCAACCCTAACATCGCGCTTGTCAAATCACTTATGATTGGCGTGCGCAACCCTCTGGCTAAAACCAATCCTTTCCGCTCGAACGACGACGGCCGCAGCAAATCAATCGAGATTTGGATAAACGAGCTCCGCCTAACTGATTTCGACGAGAGCGGTGGCTGGGCCGTGCAGGGCGGAATGAACCTTAAACTGGCCGATTTTGGTAATGTCAATATGGCCGGAAGCACAACGCAAGCAGGTTTCGGAAGCATTGAGCAATCAACATCGGAACGCTCGAAAGAACAAACTAAACAACTTGATGTTGCAGCTAACTTCGAGCTTGGCAAACTTCTGCCCAAAGACCTGAATGTGCGCCTACCGATGTTTATGAGCTACTCACGCACGGCTGTCAATCCGGAGTATAACCCGTTCGACCCCGATGTCAAAATCAAAGAGGCCACAAAAAAGATGACGCCAAAGGAGAAAAAAGAGTATCTAAAAGACATTCAAGAACTTACCGAGCGTAAGAGCATCAGCTTCACAAACGTTGGTTACGGAGGCCGCACCAAGAAACAGGCTGTCAAAAAAGAGAAGAAAGCCGACAACGGCGAAGAGAAAAAGCCTGAAAAGAAAAAGAGCAACAAGACACACTTCTACTCGCCGCAGAACTTTAGTGCAAGCTATGCATACGTTGAGAAGAACTACAACGACTACAGCACCGCCTACGACAACACCAAAACGCACACAGGCTCGCTCAATTACACGTTCAACAACCAGCCCAAAGCCATTGAGCCGTTCAAGAACGTGAAGGTTTTGAAAAAGCCTTATCTGCGAATTATCGGCGATTTCAACTTCTATCTGGCTCCGGCACAGATAGCATGGCGCACGGGCGTTGAGCGCGAATACAACCAGACGCTGTTGCGCAACACCAACCTGAATATAACATCGGAAGGCGAAGAATACACGCCAACCTGTGACAAACGGTTCGACTGGGAGCGCGAGTTCAGCATCAAATACAACCTGTCGAAAGGTATCAAATTCACTTGGCAGATGAACACCATGGCGCTTATTGAGGAGCCCGAAGGCTTGATTGACAAAACCAACCGCACTGAATACGAGCAGTTTAAAAAAGAAGTCTGGGAGTCGGTTTTGAACGGCGGTGTTCCCGACAAGCACAACCAGAAGTTCACGGCATCGTACACCGTGCCTATCAACAAGTTGCCCGGCTTTGCGTGGACATCGCTGACGGCGCGCTACGCCTCAACCTACGAATGGGACCGCGGACCTGAGATGCGCGACACATCGCTTTTTGCAGGAAACAGCATCGGCAACACCAATCAGATAACCATAAACGCACAAGGCAACCTCGACAATCTGTATAAGAAATATAAGCCGCTCGACGAGCTGAACAAGAAATACCGCCAGACTCGCGAGAAACGCTTAGCAACCCGCATGGAGACCGTGTCGGCACGCAAGGAGAACTTCTCTGCCAAAGCCGGCGAGACCAAGACTATAACTCACAACCTGCGCACAGAAGAAGACATTCAGGTAAAGGTTACGCAAAGCGGAAAAACACTTAAATCATCGTTTGAGATAGTTAATGGTAACCGCGTGAAAGTAAAAATGGAAGAAGCCGCCGACAATGCTATTGTTACTATCAGCGGCAAACGGTCAACCGAGGACTCTCCTGTCCGCCGCATAATGGAAGGTGTCGTTCTGGGTGTTACGGGCTTCAAAAACGTATCGTTCGCCTATACCGAATCCAATGCCATGACACTTGAAGGATACACGCCCAAATACAGCTTCACCGAGCTGCGCACCAATCCGGGTCTGCCGTTCATCTTTGGTTACCAAGACACTGCCTTTGCCGACCGCACAGCCCGCAACGGCTTGCTCATCAACAACCGCGACCTTGTAGAGCCATTCCTTACTACCAATCAGAAGCGCATCGACATAAAGGCGACTTACCAGCCCGTTAAGGCTCTTAAGATAGACTTTACCGGACAGCGCTCCATTACAAAGAAAAGCAGCGAATACTACTATGTCGGCAACTGGAACCCCAAGCGCGACGAATACGATGTCTATCGCTCAACACGTTTGGAATCAGGCGCATACAACATCAACATCTGGTCGTTGAAGACGGCTTTCGACAAGCGGCCGACCGAGAAGCACACGTCATCGGAAGCCTTTGCAGAGTACCGCAGCAACTTGCGCAAATTCGCCTGGCGTCAAGCTGATATGCGCCGCGGACACGCCCCGATGAGCTTTGGCGAGTACAATCCTGTGTATGACGCCGATTCGATGCCCGACGGCTATACAATATCGAACCCCGACATTGCCGTTCCTGCGTTCCTGTTGGCTTACACCGGCCGCGAATCTGGTTTGGATTTCACAAGCTGGAAACACTTCCGCCCGGGCTGGCGCGTTAAATACGACGGACTTGCCAACTACAATATATTCAAGAAGCGAATCAAGACCATTTCGCTGTCGCACAGCTACACAAGCACATTCTCAATCAGCTCGTACCACAGCAACAGCTACTATAACTACGAGCAGGCCAAACGTCCCGAATACGCCAATCTGTCGTGGGCCACAAGCTCGGTCAACGCCGGCATGTTTGTCCCCTACTACGACCTGACATCGTTTGCTGTTTCAGAATCTTTTGCGCCGTTGTTTGGAGTCGATGTAACATGGAAAAGCAGCATGAGCTCGAAGTTGGAGTTCAAACGCAGCCGCACTATGACTATGAACCTGACCAACAACCAGATGCTTGAAGTTCACAAGCGCGAGTATGTGATTGGTTCCGGCTATCGGATTGAAGATTTTGTGCTGCCGTTCAAAACGCGCCAGGGACAACAGATTGTGAGCGACCTCAACCTGCGCGCCGACTTCACTGTCAGCGACAACATCAGCGTAACCCGCGACCTTGTTTATCAAACCGACGAGATAACATCGGGCCAGCTTGGTCTTGCAATGAGTTTGTCGGCCGAGTATGAGCTGAACGAAAAAGTAACGCTCAAACTCTACTACGACTACGACCTGACAAACCCGAAGACATCTAACTCGTACCGCAACAGCACTACCGAATTCGGATTTGAACTGAAAATTGCTTTGGCAAAACTTTAAATAATGGCACCTTATCGGCAGAACGGACGCACATTGCTTGGCAGACATTTTTTGTTGGCCGCGTGTGTTATGATGTTTTCCGTTACGACTTGGGCGCAGTCTGGCAAAAAGGTCTTTCAGTTTGTCGAGTTGCCGACATCGGCGCGCATTGGAGCCTTGGGCGGTGTTCCGCAGGCCATTGCCGAAGCCGATTTGAATCTGGCGGCCGCCAATCCGGCGTTTTTGTCAGCTGAAACAGAAAACAAACTTGCCGTCAATTATGTCAATTATGTTGCCGGAATATCGGTGGCCGATGTGGCTTACAGTTTTCATACACCATTTGCGCCGGGCACGCTTGCTGCCGGATTGCAGTATCTGAACAGCGGCAAAAACACCCGATACGACGAATTTGGCAACACTGCCGGTAGCTTCTCGTCAAACGAGTGGGCCGTCCGCCTGTCATACTGCCAGCATTTCGATTCCTGCTTTTCGATAGGAGCCACTGTTAAGCCGGCTTTTTCGAGCCTTGGCGGCTATTTTTCAATGGGTTTGCTTGCCGATGTGTCAGCTGCCTACAGATTCCGCAACGGCAACACCGCCGCATCAATTCTGTTGCGCAATTTTGGCGCGCAGATTGTTTCCTACGACGGCAATTATGCCGACACTCCGTTTGAAATTCTGGCCTCGATAAGTCACCAACTTGAACACGCACCGTTCCGTATGTCGTTGGTTTTGCAACAAATGCAGAAATTCAACCTTAAACCGCAAAAAGCCAACATGCCCGATATGGATTCGGAAGTTGAAGACAACAGTAACAAACTTCCAGATTTTATCGATAACTGTCTACGCCATTGCGTTTTAGGTGTTGAATTATTCCCCGATAAATCCTTCAACGCTCGTGTGGGATTCAACTACAAACGGCGTCAGGAGCTGAAGTTGAGCAATTCGCCAGGAATGGCCGGAGTGTCGCTTGGTTTCGGGCTACGGCTCAAACGGTTCAGCATTGAATATGCCAACGCTTGCTACACGCTTGGCGGCCGTTCAAACCTCTTCTCTCTGTTAATCAATTTGCCGAAATAACTCATCGTAATAAATTTTAAATCATACTAATATGAAAATAGCTATTCCAACTCGCGACGGCCACGTTGATGACCATTTCGGACACTGCGCCGAATACACTATTTTTACAGTAGATAACAAACAGATAATCAGCAAAGAGACCTTGCCTTCGCCACAAGGTTGCGGATGCAAGAGCAATATTGCCAGCACATTACAGCAAATGGGCGTTACTATGATGCTGGCCGGAAACATTGGCAATGGAGCTATAGAGAAACTTAACGCTCACAATATCAGAATAATACGTGGATGCTCAGGCGCTGTTGAAGATACCATTGCCGCCTTTATTGCCGGAAATCTCACCGACTCAGGCCTTACTTGCGCGCATCATGAATGCCATTGATAATTGGAAACAGAAGAACAACATATCGCCCGCCTAAAGGAATTGGTTGCCGTACTGCCAGAGAGCCCCGGCGTTTATCAGTATTTAGATAAAAACGGGACTATCATCTACGTGGGCAAGGCCAAACGACTGAAAAGGCGCGTATCGTCGTACTTCAACAAATACCAGGAACGGGCGAAAATCCGCGTTTTGGTCCGCAACATCAACGACATTAAGCACATTGTGGTTGATACCGAGCAAGACGCACTGTTGCTTGAGAACAACCTGATTAAGAAATATCAGCCACGCTACAACTCGCTTCTGAAAGACGACAAGACCTATCCCTGGATTTGCATCAAAAACGAGCCGTTTCCGCGCATTTTCTCAACGCGCCATTTTGTCCGCGACGGCTCAACCTATTTCGGCCCTTATACGTCAGGATTCGCCTTAAAAACGCTGTTAGAACTTATCCGGCAGCTTTATCCTATACGCACCTGCGCACTCAACTTGAGCCGCGAGGCTGTTGAAAAAGGCAAATACAAAATCTGCCTCGAGCATCATATTGGCAACTGCCTTGGCCCTTGCGAGGGACGGCAGACAGAAGAGGATTACGCCGAAGCCGTGTCGAATATCAAAGAGATTTTGAAAGGCAACTCAAACGAGGTGATTGAGTTGCTGAAATCTAAAATGAACAATTTAAGTAAGGGTTATAAATTTGAAGAGGCTCAACAGATTAAAAATAAAATTGACAAGCTGTCGGAGTTCCAAAGCAAATCGACCATTGTCAGCCCGACAATCCATAATGTCGATGTCTTTTCGATTATCGATGATGACGATTGCGCCTATATCAATTTTATGAAAGTGGTGAACGGCGCCATTGTGCAGGTACACACTTTCGAGATGCAGAAACATATTGAGGAAGACAAGGAATCGACGCTTCTGTCGGTTATTCAGGAGGCTCGGGAGCGTTATCTGAGCACATCGCACGAGATAATTGTGCCTTTCGACTTGGATTTTGAACTTGACAACATAACATTTACCATTCCGCAACGCGGCGACAAGAAGAAACTGCTTGAATTGAGCCAGCGTAACGCCCTGACTTACAAACACGAAAAACTGAAACAACAGCTTAACCGCAACCCCGAAAAACGCACCGAGCGTATTATGGAGACAATGAAAAAAGATTTGCGGTTGAAAGAGTGTCCGGTACTGATTGAGGGCTTTGACAACTCTAACATTCAGGGAACCAATCCGGTAGCATCGTGCGTGGTGTTCCGCAACGGCAAACCCAGCAAGCGCGACTATCGCCATTTCAACATTAAAACCGTGGTGGGTGCCAACGACTTCGCTTCAATGGAGGAAATCATTTACCGTCGTTACAGCCGTCAGCTTGAGGAGGGCAACGAGTTGCCACAACTTATTTTGATTGACGGCGGCAAAGGCCAGTTGGGCGCGGCAGTCAACAGCCTGAGCCGGCTCGGCCTAATGGGAAAGATTTCGGTTATCGGCATTGCCAAGCGGCTCGAGGAACTCTACTACCCCGGCGACCCTGTGCCACTCTATCTTGACAAGAACAGTGAGACGCTGAAAGTGCTTCAAAACGTGCGAAACGAGTCACACCGTTTCGGCATAACCTTCCACCGCGACAAACGTTCAAAGGCTTTCCTTGTGTCGGAACTCGATTCGATAAAAGGCATAGGTGACAAGACAAAAGAGGCGTTGTTTAACGAGTTGAAGACCGTTGAGGCGATGCGAGAGGCTCCGTTTGAAGTTCTCGAAAAAATAGTCGGACACGCAAAGGCCGTGTTGGTTTTCAACCATTTTCACCCCAAAGCTTAGAGCTTTTCCAACAACCGAAGGAATGTCCTTCAGCTTTATTTTGAACTTTTTCCGTTGTTCGTATTATTACAATTTCTAATTTTGGTTGATTTTTTCAGAAGAACTAATATTTAAGTTATGGAAAACATTGATTGGGCCAACATAGGATTTGGCTACAGAAAGACCGACTACAATGTTCGTTGCTACTATCGCGACGGCAAATGGGGCGAAATTGAAGTTTGCTCCGAAGAAACAATCCCGATGCACATGGCTGCCACCTGCCTACACTACGGACAGGAAGCCTTTGAAGGCTTGAAGGCATACCGTTGCCCTGATGGCAAAGTGCGAGTCTTCCGTTCTGACGAGAACGCAGCCCGTCTGCAATCGACCTGCCGCGGCATTTTGATGCCCGAAATTTCAACAGAAAAATTCAATGAGATGATTGATATGGTGGTCCGCCTCAACGAGCGTTTCATTCCGCCTTACGAGACTGGCGCCACTCTCTATCTGCGTCCGCTGCTTGTCGGCACAAGCGCACAAGTGGGTGTTCATCCGGCATCGGAATATCTGTTCTTGATTTTTGCAACGCCGGTAGGTCCGTACTTCAAGGGCGGATTTGCTTGCAATCCATACGTGATTATCCGCGAGTTCGACCGTTCGGCTCCGCTCGGCACTGGTATCTACAAGGTTGGTGGTAACTACGCCGCCAGCTTGCGTGCCAACAAAATGGCTCACGACCTGGGCTATGCCTGCGAGTTCTATCTCGATGCAAAAGAGAAAAAATATATGGATGAGTGCGGTGCCGCTAACTTCTTCGGTATCAAGAACAACACTTACGTGACACCGAAATCAAGTTCGATTCTGCCGTCAATCACCAACAAGAGCCTTATGCAGCTTGCTGAGGACCTTGGAATGACGGTTGAGCGCCGCCAGATTCCTGAAGAGGAATTGGCAACATTCGAAGAGGCAGGAGCTTGCGGAACAGCAGCCGTTATCTCGCCAATCTCGAAGATTGACGACCTTGAGCAGAAAAAGACTTTCGTCTTCTCGAAGGACGGCAAACCCGGTCCGGTTTCGACGAAGCTCTACAACTTGCTGCGCGGTATCCAATACGGTACCGAGCCTGACAAGCACAACTGGACTCGTGTGGTTATTGGATAAAATGTTGAATTATAACGAATAAACTTTTATAAGTATGATGATTAAAAACGCTTTGGAATGATTATTCTGGGGCGTTTTTTGTAAAATATTATATAGAGCCAACGTGCTTGTTCTCAGTTAGATAAAATCTGGTAAATTTTCGCTGCGAGAATATAGTACGAGAAGTTCACGTCTCCGGGCGTGAATTGTTTCGTCTTATTTGCAGCAAACGGTTTACCAGAGCCTTTCTAATTGAATAAGATTGATTCAATTCAGGCCTTTATTTATGCCGCACATAGGAAGTTTGATAAAACAGGAGTTAGAGCGTCAGGAACGCCCAGCAAAGTGGCTTGCCAAAAGGCTTTGTTGCGACCGAACCAACATTTATAAGATTTTTCTGAAAGAAAGCATTGATGTTCAAATGCTTGTGCGGATATCGATTGCCTTGAAACACAATTTCCTAAAAGAATACGCTGATTTAACCGAAAAAGAAATCAGTGAATTATTAGCGACAAAAGAGTGACAAACATTCACGGCTTTTGGTTGTAATTCGGGCAGTTATGCGCCATTTTGTGAGTTGATTTTAAAACTTACAATTATGTTCGGATTCAAAAACACTAAAATGTTTAAAAGTATCTGTTTGATACTTGCTTGTTCTATTTTGTTCTCGTCTTGTCACACTATAAGATATGTGTCATTACAAGATGAATATAATAACCAACTAAAAGATAAAAACTACGCTGAAATAGTAGAAATGCTTGGTCCTCCTGACAGAACTGCTCCTGACGGGAAGGGGGGAGAAATATTGATATATGAAATAAAAAGTCAACAAGGGTATTCTGCAAAAGGAAAATATACCAACACTATCAATCTCACAGAGACAAAAAAACAAACTAACATATTCCTTAATGAGGATAAGATTTGCTATAATGTTAAATCTGATGATGTCAGACCCGAAAAAGTATTCAGTGTTGGCAGAACAATCGGGTTGGTTGTCCCTGTGACAATAGGTGGAATTCTGATATTATTGTCAGCAGCTGCAGAAGAGTCAACTTCGAATTATTAATAGATTATTTGGCAATAAACAAAAGCCCCGCATTCTCATTCGGGGCTTTTTTATGCGTTGTAAATATCGATTTATAGCTTTACCACAATGCCAGTATCAGCGTCTGCGCCAGCACAATACGCAGGAACATGGCCAAAGGATAAACCGTTGAATAAGCCACCGACGGGCGGTCGTTTTCTGCTATCATATTCGAATAGTAAAGTGCGGGCGGATTGGTATTGGTTCCCGAAATCATTCCCACAATTGTGAAGTAGTTCAAATGGAAAACTTTTCGGGCTATGCAACCGATAATCAGCACCGGAATCATTGTTATGAGCAATCCGTAGCCTACCCAAAGCAGACCGTCACCGTTAATAAGCGTGTCAAAGAAATGCTCGCCTGCCTCAAGCCCGACACAAGCAAGGAACAACGATATGCCTATCTCTCGGAGCATCAGATTGGCGCTTTGTGTTGTGTAGCACGTCAAGCCTATCTTATGTCCAAACGCACCCATTAAAAGTGACACGATAAGCGGACCGCCAGCCAACCCCAGCTTCGCCGGCTGCGGCATTCCTGGAAAAGCGATTGGGATATATCCGACAATTATTCCCAAGAAAATTCCGGCAAAAATGGTGGAAAGATGCGGCTCGTTGAGGTGCTTAACCGAGTTGCCAAGGAATTTTTCGACAAGGCTGAGATTCTCCTCGCTGCCGACAATTTTAACCTTGTCGCCTATATGCAGAACCAAATCGGCAGTGGCCACAAGCTCAACACCCGAACGGAACACGCGCGTCACATTAACATTGAACGACTTGCGCAGCTCAAGGTTTTGAAGGCTTTTTCCTTCGAGCCGTTTGTTGGTTATCAATATTTTACGCTGTTTCAGTTCTTCGGTCTGCGCGTTTAGCAAATCGTTTTGGATTTTCTCGCCGAACAGCTTGTCAAGCTCCGCCTCGCGTTGTTTGGGGGCTATAACGCGCACCAAATCGCCTTTCTCAAGAACAGTGTCGCCGGTTGGCACAAACACATTGCCCAAATGGCTGATTCGCGCAAAAATCACCTCTTTGTTGAACAGACGCGATATCTCTTTCACCTGTTTTCCGATGATTTCCTCATTCGAAATGCTGTAACTGCAACGGGCTGGCTCCTCGTTGCTTTTTCCAGCAACCGACTTCCGCTCATCGTCGTAATTGATTCTGAATATGCATTTTATAAGAACAATGCTCAAAATAACGCCTATCACACCCATAGGATAAGCAACGGCGTAACCAAGCGATATTGAAGGCATGTCGCCTGTCGGATTCATCTGGTTGATAGCCTGTTGCGCGGCACCCAGGCCAGGAGTGTTGGTTACTGCGCCCTGCATCACTCCTATCAGCATTGTGAAATCGATATTACCTAAAAAGTAGAAAATCAGCAATGTAACAATTATGTTCAGAGTGATGCTGCCGACTGCCAAACCGTTAAGCAGCAATCCAGACTGTTTGAACGATGAGAAAAAGTTTGGACCAACCTGCAGACCGATGCTGAAGACAAACAGTATCAAGCCGAAATCTTTCATAAAATGCGAAATCGACGGATTGAGGGTGAATCCGAAATGCGATACAATTATTCCGACAAAAAGCACGAATGTCGAGCCAAGCGATATTCCTTTGAATTTCAGTTTTCCAAGTATTGAGCCGACGGCCACTACAAAAGCGAAAATCATTACTGTGCGCCCAACCGATTCGTTAAAAAGCAGCGATTCAAACCAATTCATATTCATTCATTTTTTTCGGCCGCAAAATTATTCAATATCTTACATTTGTGAAATTGAATGATTCTATAAGAACGATTAATAAAAACGATTGATATTATGGAACTGCGACAACTTAAATATTTCGTGAAAACCGCTGAGACTCTGAATTTTACCGAAGCGGCCAAACTTTTGTTCATTACCCAGAGCACACTGTCGCAACAGATAAAACAGCTTGAAAATGAGTTGCAAACCTTACTGTTCGACCGCATCGGAAAAAAAATTTACCTGACCGAAGCCGGTACTGAGTTTCTGCCTTTCGCCAAAAAAACTATCGCCGACAGCGAGTTCGGCATCCAACGTCTGCGCGACTTGCAGAACATTCAAACCGGAGAGCTTCGCATAGGCGTTATTTTCACACTTAGTGATTTGATAACCAGCACTATAATCTCTTTCTCAAAAAAATATCCGAACATCAAACTTGTTGTCATAAACAAACCAGTAAGCGAATTACTCGATTTGCTGAAAGAGAGGGAGTTAGACCTGATTTTGTCATACAAACCAGACAACGAAGATAATCAGATTGAATATTACAGCCTGTTCGATTCAAATCTTTCCGTCATAGTCAATTATCGGCATCCACTTGTTGCACAACGCGAAGTTTCGCCGTCGCTTTTGAAACAGTTTCCGCTTGTGCTGCCGTCGGTTGGTTCACAAGCGCGCCTGATGATTGACCAGATTTTGAACAACCACCATGTAAGGCTCACGCCGCAAATTGAAATATCGAGCATGACTATAATGCTGAAACTGGTTGAAACCGGCCATTGGATTGCTGTTATGTCGGAAACGCTTATCCGCGGTCATGAAACTCTGCGGGCCATACCGATAGCAGGAAAACAACATCAGATGCACCCGGCCGTAATTGTGCTGAAAGAAAGCTATCAAAAGCTTTCGGCCAAAGAATTTATCAGGATTTTGTTCGAAAATCTCAATCCGAAAACCGAAAAATGATGTTTATCACGCGGCAAGCTACTCGCAAACGTACTTTTCGATAATTGCTTTAAGCTCGCTAAGATTGCGTGCCACAGGGAACTGCGGATAGTCTTTAACCACATTGTCAGGCGGACAATACAAAATGCCGACATCGGCCGACTCTACCATTGGAATGTCGTTGTATGAGTCGCCAAACGCCAAAACCTTGTATTTCAAACTTTGGAAAGCTTCAACTGTTCTGCGTTTGGGGTCAGCCTGGCGCAGTTTGTAATCGACAACCCGGCCTGTCGGGTCTATCTCAAGCGAATGGCAGAGCAAAAACGGATTTTCCAATTGCTCCATTAGCGGCTTTGCAAACTCAACAAAAGTGTCGGAAACTATGGCAAACCGTGTGACGCTACGGAGCCAGCGTGTAAACTCAAGAGCTCCTTCGAGCGGCTTCATTGTCGATATAACTTCCTGTATATCTTGTATTTTAAGGTTGTGTTCGTCAAGGATTTTCAACCTGTAACGCATCAGCTCATCGTAATCTTTAATGTCGCGCGTTGTAAGTTTTAACGCATCAATACCTGTTTTCTTGGCAAAATTAATCCACACCTCAGGCACAAACACACCTTCTAAATCAGCACATACAATCCACATAGTTTTCCTTTTATGTTTGACACCACAAAATTACCTTTTGTTTTATATGTTCAAAATAGTAATTGTTTTTATAATATAAAATAGATATATCTTATTGATTTATAGTGTTTTATATTATATTACATATATAAATGTTTCACGTGGAACTATCGCCCAAAATAGACCAATAACACGTTTATGTCGTTGGGGCTGACGCCGGAAATTCGGGATGCCTGGCCAATGGTTGTGGGCGCATATTTGGTCAGCTTTGTCCGCGCCTCTATGGTTATCGACTGCAATTTTGAATAGTCAAAGTTATCGGGGATTTTCAAGTTCTCCAGCTTGCGTAGCTTTTCGGCATTGTTTTTCTCACGTTCCACGTATCCAGAATATTTGATATCAAACTCCGCTCCTTCTATCACTTCGCGCGTTGTGTTCTTGTATTCCGACAGGGCGTCTATCGACTCAATCATATTGTTCAATGTGACGTTTGGCCGTGACAGTATCTGTGAGCACTTCTGGCCTTCAACCACTGGTGACTCATCGTTTGACGATAGAAACTTATTTGCTTCTTCTAACCTAACTTTAGTTGTTTTTAGGAAGCCAACCAGGTCGGATATTTGCTTTTCTTTTTCTTTGTATTGATTCAATTGTTCTTCTTTGGCCAACCCTATGTTGTAAGACTTTTCGGTCAAACGCGCATCAGCATTGTCTTGGCGCAACAACATCCGATATTCAGCACGACTGGTGAACATCCGGTAAGGTTCGTCAACACCTTTATAAATAAGGTCATCAATCAACACGCCAATGTAGGCTTCGTCTCGATTCAAAACAAATGGTTCTTTCTCATTGCAGAAAAGATGCGCATTGATACCAGCCACTATTCCTTGTGCAGCAGCTTCCTCGTATCCTGTCGTTCCATTAATCTGACCGGCAAAATAGAGTCCTGAAATAAGTTTTGTCTCCAAGGTTGGCTTTAATTGAGTTGGTGGAAAATAGTCATACTCAATAGCATATCCCGGACGATAAATTTTAGCATTCTCGAGTCCAGGTATCTTGTGAATAGCCTTATACTGCACTTGCCAAGGCAGCGATGATGAGAAGCCGTTTATATAATATTCGTTGGTTGAAAAGCCCTCTGGTTCCAAGAACAACTGATGAGAATCCTTATCACTGAATGTAACAAGCTTGCTTTCGATGCTCGGACAATAACGCGGTCCTATACCAATAATCGTGTGATTGAATATTGGTGAATCAACAAAACCCTTGCGTAATTCTTCGTGCACAGCTTCATTGGTTCTTGTGATATAGCAAGGTATTTGTCGGTCGTGATACGATTTTTTTGTTGAGTAGCTAAAAAAATACGGGTCGTCATCACCATTTTGAATGGTACATTTGCTGAAATCGATAGTTTTTCCGTTGATTCTGGCAGGAGTTCCTGTCTTCATTCGGCCAGATTCAAAACCTAACGAAACAAGATTTTCAGTCAAACCTGAAGACGGTAATTCGGAAAATCTGCCACCAGAAAACTGTACACGACCAACGTGCATCATGCCATTAAGGAAAGTACCATTGGTAAGAACAACTGTTTTGGATTTAAACTCAAAACCAAGTTGGGTTTTCACTCCACACACTCGTTTTTTTTCTGTTAGCAACGACACAACACTATCCTGAAACAAATCAAGATTTTCGATGCTTTCGAGTTGTTTGCGCCATTCTATTGAGAACAGTGTACGGTCGCATTGCGCACGCGGACTCCACATGGCCGGTCCTTTTGACCGGTTTAACATTCTGTATTGTATAGCCGATTTGTCGGTTATTATACCTGTATATCCACCCAACGCATCAATTTCCTTAACTATCTGGCCTTTAGCTATACCACCAATAGCCGGATTACACGACATACAAGCAAATTTTGTCATGTCCATTGTAATCAACAAGGTTTTTGAGCCCATATTTGCGGCAGCAGCGGCGGCTTCACAACCAGCATGACCGCCACCTACAACAATAACATCGTATTCAAATAACATCTTAAATGAATAAAGGAAGATATTGGTTTTCTTTTTGTCGCATCAGTTTTGCGTCTTCGTCGGTTTTATCTTTATAACCAATAAAGTGCAATACGCCATGCACCATTACACGAGCAAGTTCTTTTTTAAATTCAACCTCATATTCTTTGGCATTATCTTTTACAGTATCGACACTGATGAAAATGTCGCCCGAAATAACACCGTCTTCAGAATAATCGAAAGAAATGACATCGGTGTAATAATCGTGATTTAGATATTGCTTGTTAATATTAAGCAAATACTCGTCCGAACAAAAAATGTAATTGACTTCGCCTAATGTTCTGTTTTCGTTTGCTAAAACAGTTTCAATATTTTTCTCGACATTCAAGTCGTTGACATCAAACTCGTCAGTCTCCTCAAAAAAGAAATTAATCACTATATATTAAATATTAAGGTTACTTCTGCCCCGTTTTTGTCGAATTTAAGGTCATCGGTCAGATTTCGCATAAGGAAAATGCCGCGGCCGTCGGGCTGTTCAATCAGTTCTGGTTTAGTAGGGTCTGGTATTTTATCTATGTCGAACCCTGGTCCCTCGTCCGAAACAGTAATTTGAAGAATATGTTTGTCGCGGAAAACCTTTATGCGAACTTGTTTTTCCGGGTCCGATTTATTGCCGTGAACAATAGCGTTCGTTACCGCTTCAATAGTCGATATAAGAATGTTACCATACAATTCGGTGGCAATCGACTGTTCAATAGCAAGTTCGTCGATGAAATTCTCGACGAAATAAACGTTGTCAATCTTCGACTTTATTATCAATTCGTTATTCATTTGCTGTTGTATTTAACTGATTGATATATTCTTCGTACTTCTTTTTGTAAAACGAATTTAACCTCAAATTGTTCTTATTCAACAAATCCACATTCTTATCAAAAGTAAAATCTTCCGGCAAATTATCGGGCGATTTTCTATTAATATTTTTCGACGCAGTCGATTCGCGTTTATTATCCTCCTCACGTTCATTCTCGGCATTCTCAGCTTCAAGCAGTTTTGTAAGAATTTTTTGCTGGCGAAGCATTGTTTGTGCCGAAAGCCTATTGTTTGCCAAATCGCGATGATTAGCCTGCATTAGTTTATCAATCTCTTGCAAGATTTTTGCGGTTTTGTCATCAATATCAGAGTTATACATCATTTGTTGAAGCATTTGTTGATATATCTCATTCTGCATCAGCGATTTTGCTAACTCGTTATTTAATTGTTTGCCGTTGTCGTTTTTCATCTGATTCAACAAATCCTTCATCTGATTCTTTAAACTCTCCTGCATTTTACGCATATCAGACAATGATTGTTTTGTTTCCGGCTGTTTTTTTTGCTTTTTCTTTTTACTGGAACCAGCACCTACACCAGAAGCATTATTTATATCCTTCAAAGACTCAGACAATAACAAAATCATATCATTAGTCTGTTTCAGTGCCTCGCGTTGATTTTTCTTCGCTTTATATGAATTCTGCTCCTGCATATTTTTCAACGATGAAATAAGTTCGTCTTCAATAAGAAAGGCAGATTTTGATATCTGGTTATTCAAATATGGTGTTCGGAGCGACAAGGCATAAAGACTGTCGCGAACCAATTTGAAATTATCAAGTATCTTGGTTAGTCTTATGACAGCGTCTTGGTTTACTTTATTAACATCTGACATTGAAGCATATACGTTTTCCAATTCGAACGATACTTCAAAAAGATTGTCAAGCATAACTCTCAAATCATCGGCATTTTCCGATTCGGTGGTAGCATTATTGTCATCAATCATTTTTTTCAACTCTTGTGACAACTTTTCCATTTTTTCGGCATTCTGCTTAACAGACTCATTAAAACCGTCGGTATTATTTTGCTCTAGTGCATTCTTTTCGTTATTAAATTCATTTTCAATATTTTCAAACTCGCTTTCGAAATCATTCATTTCAAAAGGTCGAGTTAAAGTATTGTTTTCTTCCTTAATATTTTGATATTCATTTTTCAGCTCATTTAAAATCTTTTCCTGATTATTCACATCAGTAACAATATCATATTTTTCTTTGTCGATAAGCCCTTCTTGTTTTTTAGATAACTTATTAAGATTGTCGGCCAGATTAAGAATGTTTTCCTCAATCTTGATTTTTTTAACTAGCTCATATTGCTTATCGATAGATTTTTCAAAATTTTCATATTCTCTTTTTAATTGCTCAGGTGTTAATTCTTTATTCTGGTTATTGGACAATTGTTGAATATCTTGAAGCATACGTTTCATTTCATCGTCGAGCAAGTCATTAATCATTTCATTAATAAGTTGTTGTTTTTCAAACAACTCTTTATTTTGCTCCGGAATTAATGAATTGGTAGCCTGTTTATAATCATTGCTTATTAGATTCAGTTGGTCTTGTAGCTTTTGTGTTTTGTCAGCTATTTGTTTCAGAATGTTATTTTGTTCCCAATCGGTTAAATTTTCATCAAGCATACGCTTTCGCAATTTTTCGATGTCTGTTTTGAGCTCATTAGACAAACTTTGGGCACTCATAAACCGATAAAACAAATCGTTGTACTTCTTCTCCTTATCGGCAGTTTTTTGAATAATATTCTTAGCTACATGATTAAATATTGCTGATTGTGTTTTCTTTATACCATTTACAGCATCATTATCAAATATTTCGAACCAGAATGAAATGTTTCTTTCTTCGAAATCTGTATTATTATCTAAATGATAATCATAGAAGAATTTTTGTGAGAGAATATTCTTATAAATAGGAACAACGAAAGTATCAATGCCCGTGTTTTCTTGTTTGAATAATAATAATTTAGTAAAACCATAGTCATCTGAAATTTTACCAGTAAAGTCTAAATGTCCGTCATAAGAGGCGCTGTCGTTAATCTGCGCTTCTATTTCGGGATATGAATCATTCACACATACAATATTGAAATCGATAAAATTTCGTTTAATATGACTGTTCGATAAGCGAATTATAAATTTTTCATTTTTGAGAACTCGTAACCTGTACTTATTAGGATTTTGAAAAGAATAAGACTTAATTAGAGTAGTATCAACAAGCGAAACAATAGATAAAGTATCATAATTCTGCCCAGCAAAAGTGAAATTCAAAAATGTTCCTTGTGGAACAATTAAAATATTCTGGTTTTCAACTGTTGTGTCTGACTTATTAATATACTTAGGATATTGAATTTCAGCAGAATAAGCCAATAATAATGGTGGTTCGTACACATTGACGGAGTATGATTTTGAACAATAGTCCCCGCTAGTTATATTAAACTTGAATGGATTTCTGACACTTTTAAAAACATAATTGTACAAAGTGTCTGTTAGCTGGTTTAGAACATATTTATTTCCATTAGCATTAATAAAAACATCATAATTTAAGTCATTGTTTTTGATTATTATATTGACGTTCAAATCCTTACCTTGTTCAATGAATAAAGATTCTTCATCTATTTCTACAATTAGCGTGTGGCGGGCGCTAAAATCATCTGAAAAATGAAATATCTCAGCAAATCCTGTAATTACATGGTTATGAAGTGGTATAAATAATAAGAGTAATACGACAGCGGATAAAAGGTTATAACGGTTTGAATAAAATATGTTTTGCTTTATGACCTTATTAAAATCAACATCGGTAATAAATTCTAATTTTTGGTTAATACTCTCTGTAACAAGTTGGGATTGAGGTAGTTTAGATAATTCTAAAATATTAATAGGAACATCTTTAACCTGAGGAATAGATGATTGAATTAGTTGGCAGAACTGTTTATCTGTTTTTCCTTTTATTAAATGAGCCAAACATAAAATAGGTAACAAAACATAAAAGATTGTAAGACCTAAAATACTGATTGATAGAAATAATAGTAGACAAACACGAAATTGACTGCTAAAAGTAAAGTATGACTCTAAAAGTGATGCAATAAGTATAAATGAAAAAGAAAAGACAATTGTTTTGAAAACTCCTTCAATCAGCTTACGCAAATAATAAGCACGACGGAATTGATTGAGTTTTGCATTGAACTGTTCAATTCTGCTATTCATTTTAGTTTTTAATTCGAGCCAGCCAATCCTGAGGATTTAACTTCTGATTTTCCTTCCAAATCTGGAATTGAAGAACCGATTTGTTTCCGTCTTCCCTATCAGTAAATATTTTACCGATAGTCTGCTTAGTTTTAACTTTATCGCCTTGTTTAACAAATACTTCTGAAAGATTTGAATAAACAGACAAGTAATTACCATGACGAATTATAACAGTTTTATGCGCCCCAGGTATAACAAAAACTCGTGTGACGTCGCCGTCAAATACTGAACGTATGTAAGAATCCTCAGTAGTTGAAATATCTATGCCATCGTTTCGAATGAAAACACCTTTAAGAACAGGATGTGGATTTTCCCCGAAAAATCCAGTAATGACACCTCGCTCAGTAGGCCAAGGAAGCTTGCTTTTGTTACTGATAAAGTTGTCGGCAAGTTTCTTTTCTTCAGGAGTAAGCTGAAAAACTTTCATATCCGCCTTTTTCGACTTTTTAAGTTCTTCGGCTATTACTTTCTCAATTTCACTTTGCAACTTGTTTGCCAACTGAACTTGTTCATCAAGTTTCTTTTTAAGTTCAGTTTTTTGTTTGTCAAGTTGTAGAATCATAACATTTTGGTCAGATTTTTCACGCTTGAGTTCATCTGTTTCCGTCCTATGTTCCGAAAGTAGATTTTCCTTATCAGAATGTAATGATTTTAGTTCTGAGAGCTGTTTTTCTATTTCTAATTTAGTTTGTAAAAGTTGTTTTGCTTGAAGCGTACGGTAATTGCTGTATTGTTGAAGATATTTGATTCGTTTGAATGCTACATTAACATTATCTGATGCCAAAATGAACATCATACGACTGTACTTGTTACGGTTTTTATAATAATGAGTAATGATTTTGGCATACTCTTGCTTCAATTCCTCATAATCCTTTTCAAGATTTGATATGAGTTCCTGCTGGTCTGTTATTTTATATTCAATTATTTGAATTTCATTATTAATATCAGAGATAATCTTTTCGCGACTTTTGATTTTTGAATTGATTAACAATAATTTGCTATATGAATCTTTCTTGTTTTTTTCTGTTTTTGCAATCAATTCATTCGTATAAATAATATCCTTTTCATTTTGGATTTTCTGCCGTTCAAGTTCTTGACGTGACTGAGCGAAAACACAGCAAAAAGAAAACAAAAAACAAAGTAAAACACTATATCTCAACATCTTTAATTTCTATCTTTTTATAATTCTCAGTCGACGGCTTAGAATGAATAGAACTTTTGTTTTTTAACAAATCTACATTTTCTATATTCATTTTCAGCTCAATGTTTTTCTTATTAAAAGAAGCGACCAAAACAATCTCGGTCGGAAAACTATAGTTGGCAACAAAATTAGAATAATTAACTTTTAAATAATTTCCGTCATACGATTTATAATCAACCTTTTCTACATTACCATACGAATCAAATTGTGTTGTAATAAAATAGTTAAAATCGCTGTCTGGCTTATGTAAGTCATTAACTATGAATTTTTGAAAGTCGGGCAGATAATGACAGTTACTTATCGAAACAGAATTGCCAAAATATGAATTTGAAAATATTGAATAACACAAAGAAAAATCAAAGACGTCAGCAAAATCGGCACAACTGCCTGAATAATATTCCTTGTCAATCTTATTAACGATGAAGACAGAATCAGTGTTTACATAAAATTGTACTAATTCAATGCCAACTGAATATGATAAAACACTGATATACAAAGAAGAATCATTGAAAACTGAAACTTTACCAACAATTTTATTGTCTTTGCCGGCCAGTGACACGACTGATTTAAACTTATATTTTATACTATTAGTAGCAAAAAAATGATGACGCTTTTCTATTTTGGTTTGCAAAGCAGTCAAATCAGAAACTGGGCGTGTATTTGTTATTGATTTTGAACAAGATGTTATCAAAATGACTAAAAAAAACGCCAATGTTCTATTCAATGTATTTATGATTAGCGATTTTCTCATTCAGTTTTGTATTATCCTGTCCTACTCCAATTTTACTTGCCCTTATCCATTGCTCAATTGCCTGGTCAATGTCGTTGTTAAAATATAAAATATCACCATAATGCTCAATAATAACAGCACTGCGTGTTCTATCATAATTGACAGCTTTTTCGATATATTTCAACGCATCGGTATAATTCTCCATTTGAAAAAGAATCCATGCGTAGGTATCAAGATATGTTGAATTTTCAGGTTCCTTACGAATAGTTTTGAACGACATCTGCTCAGCTTTTTCAAGGTTTGTCTTGTCAAGCGACAAATAGTAACTATAGTTGTTTAGAACCATAACATTATCAGGCTCAATTTCAAGAAATTTGTCAAAATAGCTATAAGCGATATCTTTATTAGAAAGCTTGTAATTTACTTCACCAAGGAACGACAGAAAATCTGGCTGTAATGGGTCATCTTTAGAAATAATCTTATAGCCAAATTCCAATGAGGTTTTAGCCTTTTCTATTTTAGACAACTGAAAAGCGCTAATGCCATTCAGTAAATAAAGAAATGGCATATTGGGAAAATATTCAATGGCCTCGCTGCTGTGTTTAAACATCGAAATCCAATCAACCATTTGGTTGTCAATCAGTAGAATTTGCTCCCATATCTGATATTTGTCTTTCCGTTTTTCTATTACATTTTGCAAAGCAGTCCGAGCAATATCAATATTTCCCAAACTCATTTGAAAATTGGCATAAATGGTATTTACATCCGGGTCGTTTGGGTAATTTTTAACAAGTATCTCGCATAATTGAAATAACTTATCAAGTTCTTCTGGCGAATTGGTATGCTGCGTTTGCATCACCAGGATATTGACTTTTACATCGGAAGGAACATCACGCGACGGAAAGGCTTTAAATAGCTCCGAATACATGTTGTCATAATCATTCATTATCTGATAACAGCCAGCCAAACCAATATGAGAAAATCCGTCGTTGGGATTAATTTTCAAAATATCGTTATATGTCGATATTGAAGTTTTTATGTCATTGGTTTGCAGATAGAAATCAGCCAACAAGCGTTTGTAATGCAGGTCATCGGGAAAAGCGAAAACAAGTTTTTCTAATTCGGCTGCAGCTTTCTTTTTCTTATTGAGTCTTAAATAAATATTCTTCTTTTGGATAGATACAGCCTCATCAATGCCGAATTTGTTTTCAATCTTATTGTAAATATCCAACACTCCATTCAAATCGTTGTCTTCAAGATAAACATCGGCAAGTGCCAAATAAAAGTCAAACTCGTTAGGTTTTTGATTTATAAGTGTTTGGAATATGTTTTTTGCCTTGTCGAAATGATTATTCAAACTGTAAATGGTTCCAGCCAAATACATATACCATTCATTATCAGGAGAAAGCAAAAGACACTTGTCAATATACTCTTCTGAGAGTATTAATTCATTCTTTTTAAGATAAATGGCGGCCAAACGATAAAGAATGAAAGGATTATCGGGCTTTTGGCTCAAACAAAGTTGATAATAGTTTTCGGCCAAATCGAAGTTTTCATCAAGAAAACATTTATCGGCCTCAAAGAAATTGTAAGAGTAATTTATCTCATCATCGAACAAAAAGACCTCAGATTCATTGTTTTGAGCAAATGAAACGAATGAAAAAAACAACAATAATAAAACTGAAGAAAGTCTTTTATTCATCTTCTACTTACCTGTGTGACCAAAGCCGCCGGCACCGCGTTCTGTCTCGTTAATCTCTTCAACTTCAACAAAATCAACCTTTTCGTGTTTTGCTATAACCATTTGGCAGATACGTTCACCAGACTTTATTGTAAAATCGGCGTTACTCAAATTGATAAGAATCACCTTAATCTCGCCACGATAATCAGCATCAATTGTGCCAGGCGAGTTCAGAACTGTAATTCCACTTTTTATTGCTAATCCGCTACGAGGGCGAATCTGAGCTTCGTATCCGTCAGGCAACTCAATATAAAGTCCTGTCGGAATAAGTTTGCGTTCAAACGGTTTTAAAATGATGTCAGCATCGATAAAAGCACGCAAATCCATTCCGGCCGAACTTGCTGTCTCGTAAGCCGGCAATTGGTTATCTGACTTATTTATAATCTTTACATGCATAATAGTTTCTTAATTTTTTTCCGCTCAAAATAATACAAAATGCCGATATAAAACAGCATAAACAGCGTACTTACTGAAAGCGATGTTATTATATTATTGAAAATGAATAATTTTCTGATATAAAGAAAAATAACAGCCAAAACAATGTAAGCCAAAATCTTCCCAACATTGTACCCGACTGGATAAACCTTGCGGCCCCAGAAGTATGAAACAACAACCATAACAAAATAGCAAGCGATTGTTGCAATAGCCGAACCCAAATATCCGATTTTTGGTATAAGTAAAATATTAAGAATAAGCGTGATAGCAACACCTATAAGCGAAATAACAGCTCCGCAGTAAGTCTTGTTGTTGATTTTGTACCAAACCGACAAATTGTAATAAATGCCTAAGAACATATTCGCCAAAAGAATAACAGGCACAATGGCAAGACCAACATGGAACTTGCTACCAATGAAATATTTAAATACATCAATGTACATTGTTACCATTAGGAAAATCAGCAAGCAGAAGATGACGAAATAATCCATTACCACACGATACGACTCTTTAGCGTCAGTTGAAACTGATTTTTTGAAAAAGAAAGGTTCGGCCGCATAATTGAACATCTGAATGAAAATGGTCATCAAAACAGCCAGCTTATAGTTACCAGAATAAATACCTACCTGCTCAAGAGCATTCAAATCGTTAGATGACAAATATTTAATAAAGATTTTATCTGACACATCGTTTATCACACCGGCAATTCCAATAACAATCAGCGGCCAGGTGTAATTAAGCATCATAAGATATTTCTTAGGTGAAATGTCAAACCTAAAGCTGCGATATTCAGGAAGAACAAGAAGGAAAGTAACAGTTGACGCCACCATGTTGCTGATGAAAGCGTAACCTATATTGATGTCAGGATTATAAAAAGAAGCAAGCGTTTCATTTTCAGAATCTTTACAAATAACAAAGAAGAAAATGTTAAGCAGAATGTTGACCGAAACGTTTATCAGCTTTATGATAGAAAATTTAAGTGCACGGTTCTGGTTTCTCATTCGGGCAAAAGGAATCGATGTTATAACATCGAAGAAAATGATGAACGCAAAGCAGACAATATAATTCACATTGTTTTCATACTCAATAACATGCGCAATTCCGTTTTTGAATATAAGTGCAAACGCCAGAAAAAGAGTGGCAAAAACCGAAGTGCTGAAAACGGCATGGTTATATGTGCTTTGCTCCTCGTCTTTGTTGACACTGTAGCGGAAGTAAGTAGTCTCCATTCCATGAATCAGCAACACTAGCAAAAGCGACGAGTAAGCGTAAAGTTCTGAAACAGAGCCATATTGTTCTTCGCTAAATATTCTTGTATAAAAAGGAGTGAGCAGCAAATAATTGAGCAGCCGCGGAACAATTGTTCCTAAACCATATATCATTGTCTGCCCGGCAAGGCCTTTGAAAAACTTCATAAAACAATTAAATCAGCAGTTTGCAAAAATAATAACTCAAGCAAAGCAACAGTTATTGCTGTCGTTAAAAATTGACATATTTTTGATTTCGAAAATCAAGACAAAATTGTCCGCAGAAAACAAAAAAGCCAGATTTTGTCAACAAAAATCATCACATATTATTTATATATATTGATTTAATTATTTAAAAAATATGATGTATATTATTATCTGTTGAAATTGTGGAAAGAAACACGGAAAAAAACTTGGATTTTTAAAAGAGACAATTTGAAGAAGCGTATTTAACAATATTATAACAGGTGCTTTAATTAAAAATCAAGGTATTATGTATTGGAACAAACAGATTGTTGAAAACTTGAAAGCTGATAAAATTGTTGAAAAACCAAAATGTTAAAAACCAAACAGAGTGTTGATTTTTCAAACAAAAAAAGTCCTTGAAAAAATTTGCAAGAACAATATTTTTTATATCCGATTGTTAAAAATAAAAAGCAAGAAAAATTTCATAAAAGAAATAAACAGCAGTCTTTTTATGATATTAACAATTTAACATAATATTTTAAAATTCATTATCAATCATATACTAAAAATCGGATTCATATAAGATTGAATTTTAAAAAATTAACCATTGTTAAAAACATCAATAAAAAGCAAAAGGTTTATATTTGTTTGATTTATAGAAACAAATGATTTTAAAATCGTAACGGAATTAAAATGAGAATGTTTAGGACACTTTTGATTTCAATATCGATAATAATTTTTTCTGTCGCAAAGAGTTATTCCCAGCAAGAAAACGCATGGCAAGTAGGTGAAAACATCAGATTAACGATAGGTTATACTTTAGGTTTTATAGAATTGAAAGCAGCACAGGCAAACATCACAGCAAATGCTTGTAAATATGAAGAAAAAGATGCCGTCACTCTTGAGATAGGGGCAAAAACAATTAAAGCGTTCAAGGCTTTCAAAGTTCGCGACACTCTCCGGGCAATAGTTGATGCAGAAACAATGGAACCGTACTTTACTCAAGTGCAATCGCACGAAGACGATTACTTTGCTTCGTACCAGACCACTTATACGAAAGACGAAAATGGTGAAAATCTTTTACGTATAAAAAAATACAAACGTGACGGCTTGAAAAAGGATACTACAATCAGAAATGAGAAAATGTATTTAGACGTTGTTACCATATTATATGGACTGCGAAATACCGATTTCAGCAAAATTTATAAAAACCAAAAAATTCCAATGCCGTCGGTTTTTCAAATGGACCTTTATGACCTTTATTGGAGATATGCAGGAAAAGAACTCATAACACTCAGAAAAGGAGAAACTTACAAATGTTTGAAGATATGTCCTTACTTTGTTGAGGGTGACCTTTTCGATAAAGGTGAGGTTATGACCATTTGGCTTACTGATGACCAAAACAAGATACCTATTCTAATAGAATCGAAACTTAAGATAGGCAGCATAAGGGCTGTAATGGAAAATGTAAAAGGAAACAAGTATCCGATGACTTCAAAGGTTGCAAAACAATAATTAAGTTTGCGACCAAAACAAAATTTAGATGAATTTGAAACACATACAAATAATATCAATCGTATTTGTTTTGTTTATAACTGGTTGTGCAAAACAATCGTCACCGGTGGGCGGACCAAAAGATACCGAACCTCCAGTTGCTTTGCGAAGCTCACCTGTCAACTATTCCACAAATTTCAAAGGCAAAAAATTTATTGTCGAATTTGATGAGTTCATCGATTTGAAGAATGTAAATCAGGAACTTATTGTGTCACCACCGCTCGAAAAAAAGCCGAAGGTTTTGATGCGTGGAAAGAAAATGGTTGTTACAATAAACAACCAATTGGCCGATAGCACAACATACAACTTCAACTTTTTCAACTCGATAACCGACTTAAACGAAGGAAATATACTTGAGAATTTTCAGTTTGAGTTTTCGACAGGCAGCTCGTTTGACTCAATATATTTGGGCGGCCGATTGTTGGGTGCTTTTGACTGCAACCCAATCGAGAACGCATACATATTGCTTTACAGAAGTTATGACGATTCGATTCCGCGCAAGACAAAACCTGAATGTGTGGGCAAAACCAATAAAGACGGCTATTTTATAGTGCCTAATATGCGCGATGTTCCATATTACATTTTTGCGCTTAAAGATATGAATAACAACATGTTATTTGATTTACCGAATGAGGCGATAGCATTTTGCGACAGCGTTTTCCGCCCGACATTCAAACCTGCCGAGTTCACTGACACACTGCGCATTATTGAATCAATATCGAAAAACAAAAAAGACACAGTTTTCCGTGATTCAATCTATACTTATACAGTAATGGTTACTACCATTGACGATATAAAGCTGAATATGTTTACCGAAGAACATAAAATTCAGTATCTGCATGGCATTTATCGGAAACAAGACAGACTATGTTCCATTGCTTTCAATAGTGAACTCGACGAATCGTTCTCATTCAAATTGATTTCAGATTCAACTTATAGTGAAAACTGGTATCAGATTGAGGGAGAGCAACCCACCGATTCAGTAGTGTTTTGGATAACCGATTCGACAATCTATAAGAAAGACACAATAAAAATTGCTGTAAGTTATTTAATGACAGACACAGTTGATTATGTCAGAACCGATACGCTTGATTTTATTTTCGACAGCAAGCAAGCCAATAAAGAAAAGGCCAGCAAGGATAAAAAGAAACGAGGAAACAATTTGTTGACAAAAATAATAGGCGAAGAAAACACTGATAATGCTGACAAAGAAGAAAAAAGAAAAGAATCGGAATTGAAAATAAACCACAATATGAAGGAAGATTTCGATTTGAATCAACCAGTAAAACTTACAATGAAATATCCTATAAAACACTATTCGGCTGAAAATGTGAAATTTGTAAGAAAGGAAGAGGAAAATGAATATAAAGTTGATTTCACAATAGAAAAAGACAGCGTCAGCGACCGGATATTTAATTTGAAATTCAGTCCCAAAGAGGCGTCAAAATATTATGTAGAAATACCAGAAGGCTCGTTTACAGATATTTACGGCAACACTAACGACACTCTTAAAACAGAGTTTTTTACACGTGGTTCCGAGTATTACAGTAGCATAATAATGAACCTAAGTGGAGTGAAAAACCCGAATTGTATTTTACAATTGCTCAATGCCAAAGAAAAAGTGCTTGAAGAACATAAAGTTACAGGCAATACAACAATCACTATCAATTATTTGTCGCCCGGAACCTACAAATGCAAACTAATTTACGATGATAATGGTAATGGAGTTTGGGATACAGGCAATTACAAAGAACGTAGACAACCTGAAAAAGTATTCTACTTTGGTAGAAATATTGAGACAAAATCAGGTTGGGATATGGAATACACTTGGATTGTTGAATGATGTGTAAAAAAGCGATAGTTTTTTTTCTGTGCCTCTTGCCGCTATTTGCTCATCCGCAGTTTAATTACAACTACGGAAAATTCAAGCCGGGAGAGTCGTTCACTCTAGATATTTATTACAACTGGGGCTTCATCTGGCTGAATGCAGGTTGGGCAAAATTCGAAATAAGAGACACATTATATAATAAAACAAAGGCGCTCCATTTGTACAGCACTGGCGCGACAAATCCGGGCTACGACTGGTTTTTCAAAGTTCGCGATACATATGAGGCTATAGTGGAACCTAACGAATACCGGCCATATTGGTTCCGATGCAACACACACGAAGGTAGTTTTTGGGATAAAGAGGAGGCCGTTTTTAATTATGCCGACAGCATAGCCATAACCAAAACTGAAACAGCCAAAAGAGCTTACGGAATAGACACTATCAAAATAAACAGGCAAGTAACCGATTTGGTTTCAGCAATATACATCTGCAGGTCTATCGATTTCAAAAATATAAAAGTAAACCAGCAAGTGCCGATACCAGTGATTGTTGGAAACAAATTTTATAATCTGCATATCAGATATTTAGGAAAAGAAGATGTAACAGACCGCAACGAAAAAACTCACACTTGTCGGAAATTTGCAGTGATGATGGTTAGCGGCACAATTTTCAACGGTGGCGAAGACCTTGTTGCCTGGGTTACTGCTGATGACAAGTGTGTTCCGATACTTGTTCAGGCCAAAATTGCTGTTGGGTCGATAAAAGCATTTTTGTCAAAATACGAAGAAAACGCATACAAAAACGAAAAAAAATAGAAAAACCGCCAAAACATTCTATTTTTGTCATTCAAATTCTGTTGAAAATGAACAAAAAAGAAAAACGAATCTCTTCGCGACAATTGCGAAGTTCTTATATAACAACAGTTATCAGCATCTCGTTGGTGCTGTTTGTAATAGGATTGGTGGGTTTGCTGATTCTGAACGCACACAAGATTTCGCAGCATGTTAAAGAAAACATTGAATTGACTATCTTTTTGAACGACGATGTCAAAGAGGTGGAAATGATTCGATTTGAAAACATTCTAAAAACATCGGATTTTGTAAGACAAACAGCATTTGTTTCGAAAGATTCAGCTGCACGCGAGTTGACACAAGAGATAGGGGAGGATTTTGTTAGTTTCTTGGGATACAATCCATTGTCGCCGTCGATAGAAGTGAAGCTGAAAGCCGATTACGCTAACATTGACAGCATTGCTAAAATTGAGAAGAAGCTGTCCAAATATTCGTTGGTGAAAGAGGTATCATACCAAAAGTCACTGATTGAAACTATAAATCAGAATGTCAAAAGGATAAGCATTATCTTGCTTATTTTCTGTGGACTGCTGTTCATCATATCGCTTTCATTAATCAACAACACCATACGACTGTCAGTTTATGCGCGCCGATTCCTGATAAAGACAATGGAGCTTGTTGGTGCCACACGGTCGTTTGTCCGTGCGCCGTTCATTATCAAAAGTTTGTGTCATGCACTTTACAGCATAATAATAGCTTACATTCTGCTAGGCGGTGTTATCTATATGATAAATGAGCATGTGCAAGAGCTTGAGATAATGTGCGAGCTTGATACAATTGCCATTCTTTATGCTGGCATTATGGTTGTTGGCTTCTTAATTGTCTGGATTTCAAACTTTTTCGCAGTCAACAGATATTTACGGATGAAAGGAAACGAACTTTACGCTTAAAATAACAGAAATGGAAGAGAATAAATCAAAAAGCGGCTTTGCCTTAAGCCAGAAAAACTATAGGTTCATACTGATTGGCATAGCATTGATAATCTTTGGTTTTATACTTATGACAGGAGGCCGTTCAAACGACCCGCAGGTGTTCAACGAAGCAATGTTCAGCGCGCGCCGGATAATTGTGGCGCCAATCATTGTTTTAGCCGGATTCTTTTTCGAAATCTATGCCATAATGCACAAACCGGAAAAAGAGTAACAATTTCATTCAATGATATTTACACCCGGAAAAGAGCAATATGATTTTGAGGAAGGGCAAATCATATTGATTAACAAACCGCTGAAATGGACTTCGTTCGATGTTGTGAACAAAGTGCGTTATCTGCTTAGGAATCAGTTTGGTTACAAAAAAATAAAAGTTGGCCATTGCGGAACTTTGGACCCTTTGGCTACGGGCCTTCTGATAGTTTGCACCGGCAAATTCACCAAAAAGATAGAAGAGCTGCAGGCAAGCGTTAAAGAATATGTCGGCACATTTGTACTGGGTGCCACAACTCCTTCGTATGACCTTGAAACCGAGATAGATAATAGATATTCTACCGAAGGAATAACCGAAGAAAAAGTGAGAGAGGCGCTCAAGTCGTTCGAAGGAGAGCAAGAGCAGATTCCGCCTCTTTTTTCGGCCAAAATGGTTGACGGACAGCGAGCTTATATTGCCGCCCGTAAAGGAAAAAATGTCGAAATGAAACCTTCGCTAATCAACATTGAGAAATGTGAACTGGTTAGCTATAATTTTCCTGAAGTAACGGCCCGGATAGTATGCAGTAAAGGCACGTATATCAGGTCGATAGCGCGCGATTTGGGTGAAAGACTAAACTCCGGAGCGTATCTTGGCGGACTGCAGCGCACACGTATAGGTGATTTCACTTTAAATAATGCTGTTGATATTTTGGAATTTGAAAAAATTATAAAAAATTGCGCCGAATTTCGCGGATAGGCAAACGAACTCATTTTCTTAACAATAAGAACAGAAAAACTCAGTTTATTATTCATATAAAAACATAAATTTCCAATGAAACTTTCACAATTTAACTACGATTTACCAGAGGACAGGATAGCGTTGTACCCTACTGAAAACCGTGATGAATCAAGATTGTTAGTTTTGAACCGTAAGACAGGACAGGTTGAACATAAGATTTTCAAGGAAATAATCAATTATTTCGATGACAAGGATGTGTTTGTGTTCAACAACACCAAAGTTTTTCCGGCACGTTTGTATGGAAATAAAGAAAAAACTGGAGCAAAAATCGAAGTTTTCCTGCTTCGTGAGCTGAACCACGACCAGCGTCTTTGGGACGTTTTGGTTGACCCGGCCCGCAAAATTCGCATAGGCAACAAGCTCTATTTTGGAGAAGACGATTCGCTTGTGGCTGAAGTTATAGACAACACCACATCGCGAGGCCGTACGCTTCGCTTCTTGTTCGACGGCCCGTACGAAGAGTTCAAGAAGACGCTTTACTCGCTTGGTGAAACACCACTGCCGCGTTCAATCAAACGCCCGGTTGAGCCAGAAGACGCAATACGTTATCAGACGATATTTGCCAAACACGAAGGCGCTGTTGCCGCTCCTACAGCTGGTTTGCACTTCAGCCGCGAACTTCTGAAACGCTGCGAGATAAAGGGCATAAAATTCGCCGAGATAACACTTCACATCGGACTTGGAAATTTCCGCTCTGTCGATGTTGAGGATTTGACAAAACATAAAATGGATTCCGAACAGATTTTCATATCGGAGGAAGCCGCCAATATTGTCAACAAGGCAAAAGAGGAGAAACATCAGGTTTGCGCCATAAGCACAACAGTGATGCGTACACTCGAAAGCTCGGTATCGACATACGGATACCTGAAGCCTTATGAAGGCTGGACAAATAAATTCATTTTCCCGCCATACGACTTCAGCGTGGCATCATCGATGGTGTCGAACTTCCATTTGCCGCAATCGACAATGCTGATGATGGTTGCCGCTTACGCCGGCTACGACCTATTGATGGACACCTACCAACTTGCCCTTAAAGAAGGGTACAGGTTTGGTGCTTATGGAGACGCAATGCTGATTATCTGATAAATAAAACTTACTATCGTGGACAACTTGAAAGATTTTGAATCGGCCAATGGCAACGGAAACAAGAAATATGTTGTTATAATTGCTATAGAAACCATTTTATTAGCTGTAATGTGTGTGCTTTATTTCACCAAACAGCACACAACCACCGTGCAGCAAGTGCAAATAGTAACTGTCAGTGCTGAAAAAGACTCGCTGGCGGCACAATATCAGAATTTGTTGGCTGATTACGAGAATATCGAAACAACAAATGATAGTATTTCGGCACAACTTGAACAACAGAAGGAGCACATCCGTGAGTTGATGACAGAACTGAAGACCACAAAATCGGAGAACAAAGCGCAGATTGCCAAAATGAAAAAAGAGCTGAAAACCCTGCGCGATGTGATGAAAAACTTTGTGCATCAGATAGATTCGCTCAACACTCTTAACATTCAGTTGACCGAGGAGAACACCGAAGTGAAAAAGCAGATTACAGCAGCCAAAAAAGAGAACAAGCAACTGACTCAAAAATATGAGGAGTCGCAGGCCAAAGTGGCGAAGGCTTCTGTCATTAAGGCTATCAATTCGTCGATGACAAGCTTCAACGCCAAAGGCAAACCCGCCAATAAAGCCAAGAAAATCAAACGGTTGGCTGTAAGTTTCACACTCGATGAAAACCCGATTGCACCGCGCGGCAACAAAAAAGTGTATGTCCGCATCACTTCGCCCGACGGGCTGATGCTTATCAACAAGGAGCAGGACACCTTCAAATTTGAGGATGACAAAATCACCTTCTCGGCTCTGCGCCAGGTTGATTACAAAGGCGAAAAGATTGACATGGTAATTTACTATGAGTGCGAGGAGGGAGAGCTGAAGACCGGCATCTATAAAACCGATATCTTCTGCGACGGCAACATGATTGGAACAACAGAAATCGAATTGAAGTAAAACCTTAAATCCGGTTGTTATGAAATGGTTGCATAATCTATTGAAATGTTTCTCGTTTTCTGCCGTATTATTCACATTTCAAGCATGTTATGGTGACGGCTCCGATTACGACTATTTTGAAGAAATGCGATTCATTGTTACCGACGAGTCGGGCAAATGCATTCCCGATGTTGAGGTTTTGTCAAAAACCAAAGAATCGGAAGACTGGTTTAATATAGGAATAACCGATATAAAAGGAACCGTCTATGGATGTGATATTTACAACGAATGCGACAGTATCTGGTTCAAATTCAAGCCGAAAGACTATTACCAGGAAAAAGACACCGTTGTAAAATATACAGGGCCGGCAAAATACGTGATAAAACTCAACAAGAAGTAATCTGTTGGTTTGCGGGCACTTAAAATTCTATTATGAGAGCCGCTATCCGCAATCTTCTGTTCCGGTTCTTCCGTTGGAACGAGACTAAAGTCCACGAACTCAATTATCTGTTTTGGGAGTGCACAACCCGTTGCAATCTGCATTGCCGTCATTGTGGCAGCGATTGTTCGGAGTCGAAAGGCGAGCCCGACATGCCGCTGGTCGATTTTATTGGTGCGCTGAAAACCATTCCTCCGAAAGAGAAAGTCAAGAAATTTCATGTTGTGCTGACGGGCGGGGAACCGTTGCTAAGGCCTGATATTGAGGAGATTGGTCGCCAACTGCGCGCCAACGGCTGTCATTGGGGAATGGTGAGCAACGGATATTTCTACACGGCCGAAAAACAGAAAAAACTACTATTGGCCGGCATGGAATCGCTGACAATCAGCCTCGACGGATTGGAAAGCTCTCACGACTGGATGCGCGGAAAAACCGGCAGTTTCAGTCATGCCATATCGGCTATCGGTCTTGCTGCCAAAGAGAAACGATTAACATTCGATGTGGTGACATGTGTCAACAAACGCAACATTGGTGAGCTGGAGGAAATCTACAATTTACTTAGCGGCCTGGGTGTGCGGCAGTGGAGGATATTCACAATAATACCAATAGGCCGTGCCAAAAACGAGCCCGATTTGCACCTGACCGACAGCCAATTCATTGAACTCATGGAGTTTATTAAGGAAAAACGCGAGCAGCCAAACCAACCGATGCGGGTGACATTCAGCTGCGAGGGATATCTTGGCCGCTACGAGTGCCAAGTGCGCAACATGCCGTTTTTCTGCCATGCAGGCATCAACATTGCATCAGTTTTGATTGACGGCCGCATCTGCGCTTGCCCAAACATTGACCGTGACCGTTTTTCGCAAGGAAGCATCTACACCGACAACTTTTTCGAGGTTTGGAACAACAGGTTTGAACCGTTCAGAAACCGCAAATGGGCCAAAAAAGGAATTTGCAAAGAGTGCAAAGCTTTCAATCTCTGCCTCGGAAACGGAATGCATAACTGGCACGGCGCATGCGACGAGGTAATCAACTGCCATTATCGGAAAACCCTCGGCAAGTAAAAATCTGCGGAATAATTGGTTTACATCACCGACATTTTCTATCTTCGGCATAACAAAAACTTTGAGTTATGAACGCATTTCACGCCTACGACATTCGCGGAATCTATCCCGACCAATTCAACAAAGACGATGTTTACAAAATCGGCTTTTTTATTCCTGAACTGTTCAAAACCAACAAGATACTTGTGGGCCGCGATATGCGTACATCGTCGCCGGAGATTTTTGAGTCGCTGTGCCGCGGCATAACCGATGCGGGCGCCGATGTTTACGCCGCCGGGCTCACCACCACGCCAATGGTCTACTATGCCACCGCAAAATTCAATTTCGAAGCGTCGGTGCAGATAACGGCCTCGCATAACTCGAAGGAATACAATGGTTTGAAGATTTCGAGGGCACAGGCGCTGCCCGTTGGCCTTGACTCGGGTTTGGGCGAACTCAAGACAATGGTAGAGACGCGCCAAGTGGCTCCCGTGGCCAAAAAAGGAAAAATTGTTGATTTCGATTTCAAAGCCGAATACATTGATTTTCAGCGGAAATACCTTAAAAATTTGTCGAATCTAAAAATAGCTATCGATTGCTCGAACGGTATGGCATCGATGCTGATTCACGATATTTTGGGCGATGCGCCAACCTACATCTACGACACGCTCGACGGAACCTTCCCACACCACGAGCCGAATCCGCTCATCGAGGCAAACTGCGCTGACCTTGAGGAACTTGTAAAACGTGAAAAAGCTGATGTTGGCGTCATCTACGACGGCGATGCCGACCGCGTGATGTTCATAGATGAGCAGGGTCGCTTCATCAGCCCCGACCTGATTATCGGTCTGCTGGCGCACTATTTCCTTGAGGAGAAAGGCTTGAAAGGCAATGTGTTGCAAGACATACGCACATCAAAGGCCGTGGGCGAGTACATCGAGAAATTTGGTTCAAAAATGAACATGTGGCGAGTTGGTCGCGCTTATGCCGCACTCAAACTGCGCGAGATAGACGGCATCTACGGCGGTGAGCTGGCCGGACACTACTACTTCCGTGACTTTTACTACTCCGATTCGGGCATAATGGCCTCGCTCATAGTGCTTGGCATTGTGTCGAACTTGAAAAAGCAGGGAAAAACATTCTCGCAAGCCATTGCCGGCATTGCAAAATATTGCAATTCAGGCGAAATCAACTTCAAAATTGAGAAGAAAAAAGAGGCCATGGACGCCGTGCGCGACTATTTCACCGGCACCGAAAAGCCAACAGCCATGTTCGATTTCGACGGCTACCGCGTTGAGTTCCCCGACTGGTGGTTCAACATCCGCCCGTCGAACACCGAGCCTTATCTGCGACTTCTGGCCGAAGCCAAAACACAGAAGATGCTCGACGAGAAACTGAAGAAAATCAAAGAGATAATCGGCACATTCAATTAAAAAAGAGAGAGTTGGAGCAAGGCTGGTTTAATTGAATTTTGAGCGTGGACAGAAAAAAGCACGAGCAAAAAACCGTTTTATTGGCATAACTTTTGTAACAACAATCATAAAATTTTTGCAATAACATTTTGCATACCGTTTATTTCATTACTTTTGGTTGCGTGTGCAATAGACATACGCCATTGCGACAATTTATAAGAAAACAACTTAAAAATGTGTAAAATGAACATATATCGCGCACTAACGGCAGTTTTGCTAATATGCTTAGTAACAGCATGTTCGAACGAGAAAAAGCAAAAACAACAGCAGCTTGCTGAGGCTCTTGCCGTTGACAGCAGCATGAGTCAGACAACAGCGAAAAAGATATTCTTTAATCTGCCTTCGCCTGTTGAAATTACACAGACATTGCTGAAAACCGAAGAGGATTTTGACGCCAACCTGCTTAATTCGGCCGACAATCTTGACAAATATAACACATCGAGCGCGCTGGCGTTGAACTTTGGTGTGTATGGCGCCGACTTGTGCTATTGCCGCGTTTACGACCAGTTGCAGGAAGCTATCAGCTATCTGTCAGTAATCAAAAAAGTTACTGAAAAGCTGCAAATCCCTGAGGAGGAAGGCTCGGAAACAATCAACCGCGTTGAGCAAAGCATCGAAAACCGCGACACCATATTTTATATCATTTCGGATACTTACGCAAAAGCCGACAGCTATCTGAAAGAAACAGAGCGCGACATGACAGCATCGCTCATTTTGGTGGGTGCTTGGGTTGAGGGAATGCACTACGCCACACAACTGGCCATTAGACCGAACACCAAAGGTGATATGGTGCAGAGCATTATCGACCAGAAACATACGGTTACGAACCTTATCAATCTAATGGAGGAATACAAAGGAACACCTGAAATTGCTGTTCTGATTGACGATTTCAACAAACTCCAGGAAGAATACAACAACATTGAAATTGTCTACGACAAATCGGTTGTGGTAACCGACCAAGACAAACACTCGACAACCATTGACGCGCCGGTGACAGTGAAAGTAACCGCCGACCAAGTGAAGAAAATCGCAGAATTGGTTGATAAAATCAGAAACAATATAATTTAACAGAATATTGATAATTAAAAAGATACGACATGAAAAAGATAATTAGAATTTTAGCGGTTGCCATAGCTTGTATGACTCTTCAGACAAGTGTTGACGCTCAATGCAAAACATTTATCAAGAATGTGTGCAAGCCGAAACTCGACCCGTACATCTATAACGGACAGATGAACAGCGCTGTGCTGAATCAGGGCGATATTGCCGAGCTGATGCTGACATTCTACAGCAACCAAGATTACCGTATTGTTGTTTGCGCCGACGAGTTTGACGATGTTCAGTTCCGTCTGGTTGACCTGACTGGCAAGGAGCTTTACTCGAACACCAACCACGGCAATGCCGACCACTGGGACTTCTCGACCAACTCGACACAGCTGCTTACTGTTGAGGTGAGCATCCCCGAGAACAAGACCAGCGAGGACACTAAAAGCGGTTGCGTATCGATTTTAGTAGGTTTCAAGGAAAAATAAATAGTCAAAAACGGGTTCTTTTTTAAAAAAGGGCTCGGTTTAAAAGAAAAACTGTATATTTGTATAAAAGAGTTCCGCATAAAAGCGGGATTCTTTTTGTTTTATATCAAAATTAAAAAAGAGAATCATGGACAAAGTATCCTACATTACAAGCGAAGGATTGAAAAAACTTGTTGCTGAAGTGGAATACCTGAAATCAGTGGAACGTCCACGTATATCGCAAGCCATAGCTGAAGCGCGCGACAAGGGAGATTTATCGGAAAATGCAGAATATGATGCTGCAAAAGAGGCGCAGGGACTGCTCGAGATGAAAATATCGCAGCTTGAGGCAAAAATCATCAACTCGCGCGTTATTGACGAATCGAAACTTGATTTTTCGAAGGTGCAGATATTGTCGAAAGTGAAAATCAAAAATGTCGCCAACGGCGCGACAATGACATACAGCATTGTTTCGGAAACCGAAGCAAACCTGAAGGAATTCAAGATTTCGGTTAGCACGCCAATAGCGCAAGGCCTTATGGGACACAAGGTTGGCGAAATAGCCGAGGTTAAGGTTCCGAACGGAATAATGAAATTTGAAATTCTTGAAATAGGACCAATCGCGTAAGACAATGGCATCGATATTCACAAAAATCGTAAACGGCGAAATCCCATGCTACAAGATAGCTGAGGACAAGGACTATTTTGCTTTTCTCGACATCAGCCCGGTGCAGAAAGGACACGTGCTGGTTATTCCGAAACAGGAAGTTGACTACATCTTTGACCTTGAGCCAGCCGTTTTAGGTGGTTTGCATCAGTTTGCGCAGCGCGTGGCAAAGGCTATTAAGAAAGCCATTCCGTGCCGCAAGGTGGCTGTTGTGGTTCTGGGACTTGAAGTTCCGCACGCACACATTCATCTTATTCCGATGAACAGCGAGGCCGATATCCGTTTCGATAAAAAACAGACATTGACCAAAGAGGAGTTTGAGGCCATTGCAGCAAAAATCAGCAAAGAGTTTGTATAGATAAAACATTGTTTATAAGCACGAAACGCAACCGCTGAGGTTGCGTTTTTTGTTTTCGTTTCATTTTCTATTAAATGGAGTTTTTTATCTATCTTTACGAAGATGCAACTATTGCAAAAAATGCAACAGTTCAAATTTAGAGAATAAGACAAAAATTGAGTTGTCAAAGATTACTTGACAGCTCGGCAAAAAAGCACTTGTCGCAAAAAATGCGACAATTCAATAGATTAAAAGGCAAATAGTTATGTCGGAAGAGCAAATAAACAGTTACAGGCTGACAAGTATGGAGGAGCCAACCGACGAAATGCTGGCTTACATTATGCGAGAGGCGGCTGAAGATGCACGCACAAGCAACGAAGCGGCTCTGAAAAAGTATTTTGAAGAGATTGCAGAGATGCGCAAAAAATATGCAGAGAAGCAATGAGCGAAAAGAAGCCAGTATTGATAATCGTTGCAGGTCCAAATGGTTCGGGCAAAACCACGGTAACAAGCAAAATTCTTCGCCACCAGTGGTTGGAGAATTCTGTGTATATCAACCCCGACATTGTGGCACAAGAGCGTTTTGGCGATTGGAACTCGGCGGAGGCCGTGCTTAAATCGGTGAAATACTGCGAGGAGTGGCGCGAAAAATGCTTGGCGGAAAAACAAAGCCTGATATTCGAGACCGTTTTCTCGACCGACGAAAAGATTGATTTTATCAACCGCGCCCTTGAAGCGGGATTTTTTGTGCGACTGTTTTTTGTCTGCACATCATCGCCAGCCCTTAATGCCGCGCGCATTGCCAACAGAGTGTTGAAAGGCGGACACGATGTGCCTATTACCAAAATTGTGAGCCGTTACCAAAAATCCATTTTTAATTGCAGCCGCATTGTACGGAAAATCCAACGTGTTTATCTGTACGATAATTCGGCAGAAAATACTGAAGCACAATTGCTTATCAGATATGCCGACGGCAAAGTTGCCAAACGCTACGTTGAGCAACTACCTGAATGGGCGAAACAAATTGTTGAATGATAGAGATTTATAAATAGCAACGAATTAAACGAATAGTAAGAAACAGAAAGTAAATTTTGAATTAACATATTGTAAATTATAGTGTTTGCTATAGTTCGGATTCATCTGAAATGTGAGAACTTCCTATGAATTAAAACCGAAAGTACTAGGCAGACGCCACGCTTTAGGCGTGGGTCTGGCTTTCGGTTTTATGGCACTCTCACAGCCACAGATGAAAAAGTTAAGATTCACGCTTAACTTTTGTCTGGAGATTAGCAAATAGCCCAAGCAAATCTTCACACATAAATTCTGCAACAATTTAAGCACTCGAAGATGAGCGAACGAGTTCACCTTATGGCATGAACTGCAGGCTTGTCGGGAGTGCACGGTTTTGCAGAGCCTTTGTGTCCGTTAATGTCGGCAGTTCAGCCAAAGGTGTTTTTGAACACACAAAAACACTAAATATGGCAAAAGCAGTCAAAAAGCACGGACGGGTTTATACACCCAATTACATTGTCAAGATTATTCTTGACTTTGGAGGATACAGTACCCCTAATATTTTACAAAAACACGTTATCGACAATAGCTGTGGCGATGGTGCCTTTTTGGTAGAAATCGTTGATAGATATTGCTCTGAATTTATCAAGCAAAGAGCGGATTTAGAAACGCTTAAAAAGCACTTGGAAACGTATATCCATGGTATTGAGCTAGATACCGTTGAAAGCAAGCTATGCGTTCAAAACCTTTGTAAGGTTGCAGAAAAATATGGCGTTACGGATTTGACTTGGGATATCCAAAACACAGATACACTGACAGTTGACCATTTCAATGGAAAAATAGATTATGTGTTTGGAAACCCACCATATGTCCGAGTTCACAATCTTGATAGCAGTTATGAGGCAGTAAAAAAGTACCGGTTTGCAGAAGGCGGAATGACCGACTTGTTCATTGTCTTTTTTGAAATAGGGTTCAACATGTTGGCCAAAGATGGTCTAATGTGCCTTATTACACCGAGTTCATGGTTAAGCAGCTTAGCGGGAAAAAATCTGCGCAAATACACCCAAATGCACCATAATTTGTCAGGAGTGATTGACTTAGAACATTTTCAAGCATTTGAAGCAACAACCTACACTTTGATTTCCCGTTTTTCTAAATCCAAGAAAAATAACACCATAGAGTATTATACATTTAACGAACATACGACAGACAAACAATTTCAAGATGAGTTGTCATATACGGATATCACAATAGGCAACAACTTCTATTTTTCTAAAAAAGAGAGTCTTGCTCTTTTGAAAAATATAAAGACAACACACTCATATAAATATGTTTCCGTAAAAAATGGATTTGCCACACTCGCCGACAAAATATTCATAGGAGAGTTTGATTTTGCTGAGGGTACGATAGATATTCTAAAAGCTTCAAATGGGAAATGGAGTAAGTGTGTTTATCCTTACGATAAAAACGGTAAGCCGTTGGCTCTTAACGAGTTCGCCAACAATAAGCAAGCGTTCGATTATTTGTCATCACACAAAGTAGAACTGTCAAAAGACAGAGATATTGAAGATGACCAGTATTGGTATTTGTTTGGGCGGACACAAGCCATAAAAGATGTTTGCAAAACCAAATACGCCATAAACATAATTGTGCGCGATGTTACGAGCATAAAACTCGAAGTTGTAAAGCCCGGACAAGGCATTTATAGTGGTTTATACATTCTGACAGATATTGAATTTGAAACCATAGAACAACTGATTCATTCCGAAGATTTTATCAATTATATAAAACTATTGAAGAATTATAAAAGTGGAGGTTATTACACTTTCGCCTCAAAAGATTTGGAACAATACTTAAACTATAAATTGACAGAAAAATATGGACAATCAAGAATTTCTAATGGTAGTCGGGAACTCTTTTAAGAAGTTCCTCGAAACAGGTTCTCGAAGCAACGAGAAACTTAAAATTCTTCATGGAGCGATAGCCAAGGATTTGAAAGAGAGATTGGGCAATGGTTATTGGGTTCAATCATTGGGTGTTGGCTCTGGAAAAGAAATGAAAATCGATGGTCGTTACATTGACAAGGCTGTTGATATTACTATTCTGAAAGGAGTTAAACCAATTGCAGGTATCGGCGTGAAGTTTGTTATGCAGAACTATTCACAGAACTCAAACAACTATTTTGAAAACATGCTTGGTGAAACGGCAAACATTCGTTGCGCCAATATTCCTTATTTTCAAATATTTATTATTCCCGACAAACTGCCATACTACAAAAATGATGGTACAATCCAGAAATGGGAGGAGTTTACCGCACATAACTCGGCAAAGTATATGACATTATCAAAAGATGATATACAAACTTCCATACATACACCAACCAAAACCCTTCTGTTTGTTATTCATTTACCAGAAATAGAGGAAGAAATAAAGGATAAAAATGAGTATGTTTCGTATTATTCGGAACAAGAAAACATGTGTGTATGTGAATCGCAAGCGGAATACGGCCAATTCTCGTCAGCTGTTATTTATAATGATTATGAGGATTTTGCCGAGAAGGTTGCACATTATATTCATTTTCTATAATTAGGAAAGCAAAATGTAAGGTTGTCAGAATGGCTGCCTTATATGTTTGTGATTGAAAAAGTGCAACGCGCCGTAGCACTTTTGCCGCAGTCGCATAAATTGTTGATTCTGAAAAAATAGAGACGTCATAATATGGCGTCTCTACGTGTTTTATGCCGTAACCCATTGTTTAATCAGTTCTGAAAGGACGGCATAACACAAGCGGTGGTGTGAACCTCCGCTCAAATACGCGAACCACAAACCGAGCCCCGACGGGGCGGCATATAATAAATTGTTGTGCCGTGCCTTCGGCGTTCATTTTATGGGCTGGCGCCTATCCGGGGTTTACACCCCGGCCTGTAATATGTCACGCCTTCGGCGTTTGGATTTTTAAAATGTGGTAATCAAATGTGGATTCGTGGTTATTTTACGGATGCCACGGCGTGACATCCCTACATATAAATTCGGTTTCAATTCCGATTCGTTTGGTTAGAAACAAAATATAATCGTAAGATTTATGTAGTTTTGGCTCCCAATAACGACCGTTTTGTCTGGTGATGACTTCTTGCAAAGAGAAACTCGACGAGCTGAATATTGTGATTGTTGTGCCGACCTACAACAACGCTAAAACCATTGGCGGTGTTTTGACCGACATCAAGCAATATGCCAATCACATTATTGTTGTGAACGACGGCTCAACCGACGATACCGCGCAGATACTGAGCGAGATAGAGGGCATCGAGATAATAACACACCAGCGCAACAGCGGCAAGGGCACAGCGCTGAAAAACGGTCTTTGCAAGGCGAAAGACGACGGCTACCGTTACGCCATAACCATTGACAGCGACGGGCAGCATTTCGCCTCCGACATACCGACATTTGTGAAAGAGATAGAGGCGACGCCCGACACATTGCTTGTTGGCGGGCGTAATATCCAGGCCGACAATATGCCGGGCAAAAACACCTTTGCCAACAAGTTCTCAAACTTTTGGTTCAAACTGGAAACGGGCGTCAAACTGCCTGATACACAGTCGGGTTACCGGCTTTATCCGCTGCAACTGATGAATGTGCAGAAATGGTATTACACAGCCAAATACGAGTTTGAGCTTGAGGCTTTGGTTTTTGCATCGTGGGGCGGAGTTGAGGTCCGCAACATACCGATAAACGTCTATTATCCGCCTGAGGGAGAGCGCGTTTCGCATTTCCGCCCGTGGCGCGATTTCACACGCATCAGCATCCTGAACACAATTTTGGTGCTGATAGCCTTGCTTTGGATTTATCCGCGCAACTTCTGCCGAAAGCTGACAAAAGAGAATATCAAGTTGTTCATCAACAATAATATAACACACTCGCCCGACTCTAATCTGCGAATAACGGCCGCCGTGATGTTAGGCATTTTTATGGGCATTGTTCCGGTTTGGGGCTACCAGATGCTGATAGCTTTCGCCATAGCTCATGTGCTCAAACTGAACAAAGTGATAACGCTTGTGGCTTCAAACATCAGTATTCCGCCAATGATTCCGTTTCTGATTTACGGCAGTTATTTTACCGGCTGCAAGATTCTGCAAGTGCCTATCGAGTTGAGTTTGAGCAACATAACACTCGAGAGCGTTAAAAATTCGCTCATTCCGTATGTTGTTGGAAGTGTTATATTTGCGGCTTTGTGCAGCGTGGCGGTGGGATTGGTGGTTTTTGGGCTGTTGGCTGTGTTTAGAAGGAAGAAAAGGATTTCTGAATAAGACATTATTGTGAGCAAGATTTTTATCGGCATATACAAATTCTTTCAAAGTCATAAGGCACTTCTTTATAGTTTCCTGACAATCTGCGTTGTAGCCATGGCACTGGTGGCCAGCCGCATCAGTATCAGGCAGAACATAACTGATTTTTTCCCGACAAAAGGCGAAGGCGATAAGACGGCCGAAGTATTTCAGAATCTGAACGTTAAAGACAAAATGGTTGTCATTTTCTCGCCTGTGGGGAATGCGCCAGTCGATAGCCTGATAACAACAGCCGAGGAGTTTGCTGGCACGCTGAACGAAACGTGCGGCGAGTATCTGAAAGGAATTATGTTGCGAATAGACGACAGGCTTGTTGGCGGAGTCAGCGATTTCATTTACAACAATTTACCATTATTTCTTACCGAAGCCGATTATGCCCGCCTTGACACACTGATAACCCAACCTGCCATTGAGCGGCGGATGCGGCAGAACTATCAGAATATGATTTCGCCCATAGGCATCGGCACGCGGAAATTCATCTTGCGCGACCCAATGGGCATAGGCACGCAAACACTTGAGAATCTGCAAGATTTCGAGATAGAGTCGGGCAATGCAATGGTTGACAACTATCTGTTCACGGGCGACACCTCGTCGCTGATGATGATTTTGACTCCGAAATACAATCTTGGGCATATTGGAGAGAATAAGGGTTTTGTAATCCGTTTTGAGGAGGAGCTGCAGAAATTCAACAACCGGCATCCGGGTGTGTACGCCGAGTATTTTGGCGGAGCGTCGGTGAGTGTTTACAACGCCCTGCAGATACAAAACGACACCACACTGACATCGCTTATAGCATTGATAATCATAGCGGTATTCATATCGCTTATTTTCAAACGCAAGCGTACCATTCCGCTTGTCATTGTGCCGGCATTGTTCGGCGGACTGTTTGCTTTGGCGGTTATGTCGCTGGTGAAAGGTGAGATTTCGGCGGCGGCCATTGGCGCGGGCGCGGCTATCATCGGCATTGCGCTTAGCTACTCAATCCACATGCTGGCCCACCAAAACCATGTGCGCACAGTTGAACAATTAATCGACGAGTTGGCCTACCCGCTTACCGTCGGCAGTTTCACAACCATTGGCGCCTTTTTTGCGCTGGTGTTCACGTCATCGGCCATTCTGCGCGACTTCGGTCTTTTTGCCTCGCTCACACTCATCGGCACAACGCTTTTCTGCCTTATCTTCTTGCCGCATTTCCTTAGTGGCCAGGCAGATATAAAGCAAGGCAGAGTGCTGAAATTCATCGAGAAGATAAACTCGTATCATTACGAAAAGAATCGCTGGATTGTCGGCGGTTTGCTGATTCTGATTGTAATAAGCTGTTTTACGGCCGGAAAGGTGCGTTTCAACAGCGATATGATGACGATGTACTACGAGCCGGAGCATCTGAAAACGGCCCGCGAGAAGATAGAGGCGTTTTACGATACCGAAGCCAAAAACGTGATGTTTGTGAGCGTTGGCACAACCGACGATTCGGTAGCTGCCGTTTATGCTGACATCAACCGCCAGCTCGACAGCCTTAAAAATGAAGGACTTATAAAAGATTTTGCATCGGCTGAGCGATTTGTGCCGAGCCTAAAAGAGCAACAACACAGGCTTCAGCTTTGGAACGATTTCTGGACACCCGAGCGCCGACAGTTGTTGGAACGGACAATAGGCTCGGAATGTGAGCGATACAAGTTCAAGGCATCGGCTTTCAACGGCTTTTACAAGTGGTTTAACAGCGAATTTTCGACAGTCGATTTTACCAAAACCGACGGCGCTTTTGCCGAGTTGCTGGCCGAATGGGTAGTGCCGGCCGACAATTTCAGAATGTTGGTGTCGCAGGTGCGGCTCAACGAGTCGGATAAAGAGCAAGTTTACAAGCTGATGCAGCGCAACGACGATTTGGTGATTTTTGACCGTGCCTATTTTACCAACCGCTGGGTGGGCAATGTGAACGATGATTTCAACTGGATACTTTACACTTCTTCGTTCCTGATTTTCTTTGCGTTACTAATATCGTACGGGCGCATAGAGCTTACGTTGATGAGCTTTTTGCCGATGCTTGTAAGCTGGTTTGTGATTTTAGGTTTAATGGGACTTTTCGGCATAGAATTCAATATCATCAACATCATCATTTCAACATTCATATTCGGCATAGGCGACGATTTCAGCATCTTCATAATGGACGGCCTGCAAAGCAAATACCGAACGGGCCGCGAGATTCTGAACTCGCACAAGACGGCTATTTTCTGTTCGGCATTCACCATTGTTGTGGGTATGGGAGCGCTTGTTTTCGCACAGCATCCGGCCTTGCAGTCCATTTCGCTGATATCGATTTTGGGAATACTGACGGTGGTGCTGGTAGCGTTCACCATTCAGCCTATCATCTTTAATTTCTTCATTGCAAACCCGGCAGCCAAAGGAAATATGCCTTATGCGGCATCTGATTTGATTCTGACGGTGCTGGGCTTCGGCATGTTTACGATATGCTGTTTCATCCTTCGGTTGTTCACGTTTGTGCTTTATCTGGTTCCGATAAGGAAAATTCACAAACGGCGGCTGATATGTTTCCTTATGAACAGGGCCAGTCGCTTGATATTCTTTGCTTTTCCGCACGTAAAAAGGCTTCATCGCAATACTACAGGAAAGTTTGACGAGCAGCCGGCAATCATCATAGCCAATCACCAGTCGTTTATGGATATACTGACAATGCTTTCCGTTTCGACGCGCGTGGTAATGGTTACAAACAAGTGGGTTTGGCACTCGCCGGTTTTTGGCGGACTGATACGCTATGCGGGATTCATCTACACTGGCGACGGTGTCGATATAAACCAAGAGATTGTGAGTGAGCGTATTAAAGAGGGTTTCTCCGTGGTGATATTTCCTGAAGGCTCACGTTCTGTCGACAGCAAAATACGTCGCTTCCATAAAGGAGCATTTTTGTTGGCCGAGAAACTTAAACTCGACATTGTTCCGATTTTGCTTTATGGTGCAGGCGATGTTATTCCTAAAAAGCAGCCGTTCATTGTGCGTCACGGCTTGATAGCAACTAGCGTTCTGCCACGCATAAAATATACCGACCGTTCGTGGGGTGACGATTATCGCGAACGCACAAAGAAGATTTCGGCCTGGTTCAAACAACAATATCAGCAGCTTTACGATGAGCTGACAAACACTCACAGCAGCGCTATTCACAGTCGCATAATGCACAATTTCATCTTCAAAGGACCGGTTGAGGAGTGGTATCTGCGCGTGAAAATACGCATGGAAGGCAACTACGAGCTGTTTGACCAGCTTGTGCCGCGCCGTGCCCGCATAACCGATATTGGTTGCGGCTATGGTCCGTTGTGTTATATGCTTGCGCAGACATCGGCTGACCGCGAGATACTGGGCATCGACTACGATGACGATAAAATTGCCGTTGCACAGAACGGCTGGCTGAGACAGCATTGCAATCTGAGGTTCGAGCAAGCTAACGCATTGGAATACAGCTTGCCGCAAAGCGATGTCTTTATTATGAACGATATGTTGCACTATATGAGCGCCGAGCATCAGAATCAGCTGATTCACAAATGCGTGGCTGCCTTGGCCGACGGTGGAATGATTATCATCCGCGACGGTAACACCGAGGAGCAGGAGCGCCACCGTCTGACACGTTTCACCGAGCTGATGTCGACACGCATTATCAAGTTCAACAAAACCGAGGAACAGCTTGTCTTTCTGTCGGAAACACGTATGCGGCAGATTGCCGACGAATGCGGAATGAGCATTGAGACAATCCAAAACGACCGTTACACGTCGAATACTATTTATATACTGAAACGGAAAGCTATTGCTTGAAGAATTTGAAAGCCTGCAAGATACGCAGGTGATGCGTCTCGTGGTTGGCTATGGCCGGCTTCATCATCTTTTTGGCTGTGTTAAGAATGTCGTTGGGTGAGTAGCCGCAGATTTCGTATAACTCATGCGATGCGCCATGCTCGACAAAAGCGTCGGGGATACCAAGCCGAACAACTTCGGCATTATACTGATTGTCAGCCATAAACTCAAGCACAGCGCTACCAAAACCACCTTTCAAAACACCGTCTTCAATGGTGATGATTTTGGTGAATTTCTTGAACACTTTATGCAGCAATTCCTCGTCAATCGGCTTCACAAAACGCATATCGTAGTGAGCGTAATCGATGTCGGCTTCAAGCAGTTTGTCCGATATCTCATTCACAAAATTGCCGGTGTTGCCAATCGTCAAAATGGCTAACGATGAGCCTTCGCGCAGCGTGCGGCCTTTGCCTATTGGAATCAGTTCGAATGGTTTCTGCCAATCGGCGTTTGGTGTTTTTCCGCGCGGATAGCGGATTGAGAACGGCCCTTGCGGACGATTTTGCGCGGTGAACATCATATTGCGGAGCTCGCACTCGTCCATTGGGGCGGCAACGGTCATATTCGGGATGCTGCGCATGAAAGCTATGTCGAAAGCGCCGTGGTGTGTTGCGCCGTCGGCACCGACAATGCCGGCGCGGTCGAGGCAGAAGACAACGTTGAGGTTCTGCAGAGCCACATCGTGGATAATCTGGTCGTAGGCACGCTGCATGAAAGTAGAGTAGATGTTGCAGAAAGGCATCATTCCTTGTGCGGCAAGTCCTGCGGCAAACGTTACGGCGTGTTCTTCGGCAATGCCCACATCGAAAGTGCGGTCGGGCATCTTCTCTAGCATAATGTTCATACTGCAGCCTGTAGGCATGGCGGGCGTTATGCCTACAATCTTCGGGTTGCGCTCGGCTAGTTCAAGCAGTGTGTGGCCGAAAACATCCTGAAAACGCGGACGCGGGTCGGACGATGTTTTTATTATCTCGCCAGTCTCCTTGTCGAACAAGCCGGGAGCGTGCCAAGTGGTTTGGTCTTGCTCGGCTTGCGGGAAGCCCTTGCCTTTCACGGTTTTAACGTGCAGCAGTTTTGGTCCCGGAATGCGTTTCAAGTCGTCGAGAACTTTGGTCAGATAGATGACATCATGGCCGTCGATAGGACCGAAGTAGCGGAAATTCAACGCCTCGAACAAGTTGCCCTGTTTCAGCAGAATCGACTTCACGCCGCGGTCAATTTTTTGGATAAGCGACTGAGTGTTAGGCCCGAAGCGGTTCAGCTTGCCCAACACATTCCACACTTCGTCTTTCAATTTGTTGTATCGTTGCGATGTCGAGACATCTACCAGATAATCTTTGAAAGCGCCCACGCTCGGGTCGATAGCCATGTTGTTATCGTTCAGAATGACAAGCAGGTTGGTCTTTTGAACGCCGGCGTTGTTGAGGCCTTCGAAAGCCAGGCCGCCAGTCATTGAGCCGTCACCGATGATAGCCACCACATTGCGGTCAGTCTCGCCTTTGAGTTTTGAGCCCATGGCCAAACCCAAGGCGGCTGATATTGAGGTTGATGCGTGTCCAGCGCCAAAAGCGTCATATTCGCTTTCGCTGCGTTTTGGGAAACCCGAAATGCCATGCAGCAGACGATTTGAGGGGAACAAATCGCGGCGGCCGGTCAGAATCTTGTGTCCGTAGGCCTGATGCCCGACATCCCACACAAGCTGGTCGTAAGGAGTGTTGTAAATATAATGGAGCGCAACCGTAAGCTCGACCACGCCAAGGCTTGAGCCAAAATGTCCCGGATGTCGGCTAACAACATCGATGATGTATTGGCGCAATTCGGCGCAAATAGCAGGAAGTTCCTCTGGCTTAAAACGTTTTAGGTCGTCGGGAGAGTTTATTTGCGATAGATATTTACCAACCTCCGGCATCGATTTTCAAAATTTCCGCAAAGATATAAAACTTTGCCGACGGGTGTTTGTTGTATTAGCCTTACAAACTTCTTTTTATTCTATCTTTGTGCTTATGAAAAATTTGTTCGGCAATATAACTCCGACATCTGACGCAAAACAGTTTCTGTTGCCAATAGCTATCGGCCTGATAATGATTGTGTCGTGCCACGACAAGAACGACGACAACGGCACAAACCGCGATGATTTGGAGCGTTACGGCCTGATAGACCAAACAATTTATAAGATATTGGATTCGTGCTATTTATGGAACGAGTCAATGCCGGAGTTTTCGAAAAACGAGGCCAGAAAACCCGATGAGTTTTTCAAAAGTTTGCTCAGCCCCGTCGATAAATGGTCGTTTATCCGCGACGATTACGATAAGCTGAATAAAGAGCTTGAAGGTGAGCCTTTTACAATGGGTTACTCGCCGCAGTTTTTCAACTACAGAGGCAAAGTGATGCTGGTTGTTGAGTACGTGTACCGGGGTTCGCCGGCCGAAAAAGCCGGACTCAGGCGCGGTGACATTGTTTCCAAAATTGACGGCGAGGAGATGACACTCGATAATTATGCCGCGCTCTATTCGAAGCAAGCGGCCACCTACACTATAGGGGTTTACAACGCTAAAACCGGCCTATTCGACGATGCCCGGCAAATATCATTGGAAGCCGCCGAAATAGAGGCCGACCCGTCGGTTTATGACACAATAATAGACGTTAACGGAAAAGCGGTAGGCTACTATGTGTTCACAAAATTCGCCTACAACCCGAAGTATAACGAGCACATTAACAGTATTTTCGACCATTTTAAACAAGCTGGTGTCAAAGACCTGATTGTTGATTTGCGATACAATGGCGGCGGCGTGACATGGGTTGCGCAGCTTTTGGCCTCAAACATGGCTCCGGCGGCGGTTGTAGAAGAAGAGCAGGTGATGACAAGGCTTTTCTTCAACGACAATCTGACTGAAGTGCGAGAAAAAGACCCGGAGAGCTTTCTGTACCGATTTTTCGATACAGGCCACAATGCCGATATGGAGAACATTTATTTTCTTTGTTCACGTGGCACGGCTTCGGCAAGCGAGCTGTTAATCACGGGGTTGATGCCGTATATGAATGTCAAAATCATCGGCACTAACACACGCGGAAAATATGTCGGGATGTTTGTTTTCGACCGCACGGTGCGCGGCTACACCGGTCTTGGCGACTGGGCCATTCTGCCCATAACGTTCAAGACGGCCAATGCCGAAGGCTACACCGATTTTGACGGGGGCCTGGAGCCCGACTATTATGTTGAGGATGATATGATGAGCGGTTATCAGTTTGGCGACCTCAACGACCCGATGCTGGCAACGGCTGTCGATGTTATAGGAGGACAACCGCTTACAACCAAAGCGGCGCGTCAAAATCCGTTCATTGTTATCGGAAGAGACGAGTCGGTTAGTAATAACAATTTGATTGTCAGATATTCAGAATAAAACATCAAAATGAGAAAGAGTTTGATTTTATTAAGCGTAGTGGCAATGTTGGTCGTGGCGTGCAACAAGAAAGACAGCAACACTGACGGCAGCAAGGCAGAGGAGTACGCAAAGGTGAACAAGTGCATCAACGGAGTTATGCAGACCTACTATTTGTGGAACAAACGTGTGCCGCGCTACAGAAACGCCGACATACGCAACCCCGAAGAATATTTTGAGAGTTTGCTCTATGCCGACGACAGGTGGTCGTTCATTGTCGATGATAAAGACGAATATCTTGCCGAATCGGAAGGCACACCATACGCAAAGGGTTATTCGCCGCAGTTCAGATATTATAACAACAAAAAGAATGTCATGATTCTGGTTGAATATGTCTATCCGGGTTCGCCAGCCGACAGAGCCGGACTCAAACGCGGCGATATCATCCTCGAAATCAATGGCGAAGAGATGAATATTGACAACTACTATGACCTATATCGTAAAGATGATGTCACATATTTGCTTGGCACATACGATGCTGAAAACAACAAATTTGACGATGCCGAGACAATATCGCTAAAAGCTGAAATAATACAGGCCGACCCGTCGATTTACGATACTATTTTCTATGTCGGTGACAAACCGGTCGGTTATTATGTCTTTACTGAATTCACACAGGGCGACACCTATCATCCGACAATGGATGCTATTTTCGACCGCTTTAAGGTTGCCGGTGTCAAAGATTTGATTCTCGATTTACGCTACAATGGAGGCGGTTTTGAAGACACTGAGCTTCATCTGGCTTCGGTCATTGCTCCTGCCAGCGTTGTGAGCAACCACGAGTTGTACGAAACGAAAATTTTTAACAAAACGCTGACCAAATACCTGGAAGACGAAGATATGTCGGACTATTTTCCCGATAACAGCCACAATGCTGATATGGAAAATTTGTATGTTCTCTGCACAAATGGTACAGCTTCGGCAAGCGAGTCGGTAACCATTGCGCTTATGCCATATATGAATGTAAAACTCATAGGTGAAAACACTTACGGAAAATATACAGGTATGATTACTATATATGATTCAGAAGGTGATTTGAAGGAGTTAGGAAACTGGCTTTTGATGCCGGTTGTGTTTAAATATGCCAATGCCAAAGGCTTCACCGATTTTATTGACGGTCTTGAGCCCGACTATTATGTTGAGGACGATTTGTTAGCTGGCTATCAGTTTGGTGACCTCAACGACCCTATGCTGTCAACGGCTATCAGTGTTATAGCGGGAGACAATTCTCCATTGTCGGCAAAATCGGCTTACAAGAACCCGTTCCCATATCTGGGCCGTGATAGGTCGGTTTTCAAAAACAACCGTATTTCTAAAATGCCGAAAATCAGCACGGTTTCTAAAAACTAAACACCAAACATTTCAACGTTAAACATCTAATTTTTCAGCTATGTCAGAACAACGCACCAGCATCACAGGAATGAGCACCTTGACGTTTATGTTCTTCTCGTTCGGTTTTGTAACTACGATGAACAACATTCTCATACCTTATATGCAAACCCTTTTCAGCTTGACAAACGCGCAGGCTATGTTCATCAATATGGTTTGGTACGGGGCTTACGGCGTGGGCTCAATTCCGTCATCGGTTATTACTGAACGGTTCGGCTACAAGCGTGGAATGCTCATTGGCTTGATGATTTGTGCTTTGGGTGGATTTCTTTACTACCCGGCCGCTCTAATGGTTAGCTATCCGTTCTTCCTGACAGCCACTTTTGTGCTGGCGTTGGGCATAACATTACTGCAGGTTGCCGTTAATCCGTATGTAGTTGAGATAGGGCCGCATCGTACAACCGCAATGCGAATGAATATTGTAGGCACGGCAAGTTCCACCGCACGAATGATAGCACCGCTTGTAGGCACGGCTTTGTTTTTGGGCACTATCAGCCAGATTATCCCCGACAATACTCTGCCCGTGAGTGACGCACAGCGGTCGGCGTTGGCGCAGTCGCTGCAGATGCCTTACTTGTCGATAGGTGCGGCTTTCTTGGTTTTGCTAATAATTATAAGCTTGATAAAACTCCCCGTAATCACACATCAGACAGATGACCGCGGAACGATTGCGAAAGCCTGGCAGCACCGCCACTTGCGCTATGGTGTGCTGGCTATTTTCATCTACGAGGGAATTGAAATCGCCATACCGAGCTTTATGGTGCAGTATGCCACCAACAGCAACATTCTGGGCGTTGATGAGTCACGCGCTGCCACATTCATCACCTTCTATTTCTTAGCAATGCTTGCCGGACGTTTCACGGGTATTTTTGTGATGAAGCGCGTCACTGATAAGGTTGCTTTGGCGGCATACGCTGCGGCCGGCATCGTGTTGGTGGCCTTCGGATTGCTGTTCCACGGACCGGTAGCCATTGCGGCGCTTATCCTTTCAGGATTGTGTCAGAGTGTGATGTGGGGCAACATTTTCGGCCTTGCCACACGCGGACTTGATTATCTCACAAATAAGGCCACAAGCCTGATGCTTACAGCTATTGCGGGTGGCGGAATCATCACCGTGGCAATGGGAGCCGTGGCCGACCATTTCGGCGTAAAGGCAGCACTTTTCATAATGATTCCGCTCTACATCTATATGATTTGGTACGCACGCTCGGCGGAAAAACTGGCTGAAAAGTGAAACTGAGAGCCGTACATATTGCTGTTTGTCTGTTGGTTTCCGTATTTTTTCTGGCGGAGACAACAGTCGCGCAGTCGCTTGTTTTCAAGCGGCCCGATGTGCACACGTTGCGCACCTATGTTGAAGGCGATGAGACTTCTTTTCCTCTTATCGAGTTGAATAGTGGGGGGCGCGTTATTGTTGAGTTCGACATTTTGGATTCTAACATAGCCGACCTTGAATACAGTCTCCGTCATTGTAATTCCGACGGCACTCCAAGCAATCTGTTGCCAGCGGAATACGCCAACGGTTTCACAATTAATGCGATAACCGATTATTCGCCGTCGGTGGGAACAACCGTTCAATACATAAACTACCGTATCGGTTTTCCAAATGATGATGTGCAGATGCTTTTATCGGGGTGCTATCAGGTCGATGTCTTTTATACCGGCCGTCCCGACAGCCTTGTTGCACGCACAATGTTTATGGTTTGTGAGCAGCTTGCAGGCATCGATGTCGAGATTCTGAAACCGCAGACCGCAGTCAGTGAGCGGCACTCGCACGATGTGCGTCTTTCAGTTGATTGCAGCGATTTGCCCGTGAACGATTTCTTTGGCGAGCTTTCGGTGAGTGTTATCCAGAACGGTTCGCCTTTCAATTCGCTGACAAACTTGAAACCCAAGCAGATAGCCGGAAGGGAGCTTATATATTCTTATGCTGGCGACATGATGATTTCGGGCGGAAACGAGTTCCGTCGTCTCGATATGCGTTACTTGCGGCGGGCGCCAGTCAATTACAATCAGGTCGATTACCATGCGCCGTTTTTCCATATCACCACGCCAACCGATGAGAGCCGCACCTTCAAACCATATTTTACTGAAACCGACCAAAACGGTCAGTATTTGATTTACGCCGAAACAGTCAACAAATCGTTTGACGACTATTACCGCGCCGCCGATTATGCTTATGCTCATCTGACACTTGCCTCGGAGCCTATGCCCGACGGCGATGTGTTTGTGTGCGGCGGTTTCTGCAATTGGAGGCTCGACTCAACTAATATGATGCGCTACAATTTTCAGCAGCATCGCTATGAGTCTGATTTGTTGTTGAAGCAGGGTGTTTACGATTACATTTATGTCTGCCGCACCTATACTGGCCAAGTTGACACCGAACGCTTCGAAGGCTCTCATTCCGAAACGGGCAACAGCTATTTTTTTCTTGTGTTTTTCCGTCCGGTAACTGGCGAATATGAGCAGTTGGTGGGAGCGCTGGAGGTGAAGAATTAAAAGAAAAAAGCCGCATTTTCTGCGGCTTTAATCTATATGTTTCTGACTGATTAATCAAAACAAGCAGATACATCAACTTTATAATTACCCTTCGAATTTATCATTACACCACTAAGTTCGTAAGTTGTATCATCAACTTTTGTGAGTTTATATGTTGCCATGCAGTCGGTAGTTGTAATAACAACATTCTTCTCAAACACTTTTGCATCAGCCAGTTTTGCTTTGTTGGCGTCGGCTTTTGCTTGAGTTCTTACATCGTTAGTAGTAGTAGCTATCTTCATGGTTTTAGCAGACGCAAGTGATACATCATCTTTCTCCCCTTTTAATACAAGTTCTATTGTTTTAGCAATGTTATCATCATTGATACTGCCTGTTGCAGAATCATAGAAATCACCCAACATGTAGTCTTTTTGGTTGTACAAAGAGAATTGTGCACCAAGTTGAGTGTTAGCGCCAGTACCTACATAAAATGAGTAGTCAGCGCCAATGGATTCTTCAAAAGAGCCATCCTTTTTCGTCTTAATCCTAAGGGTATATTGTGCAACAGGCAATTTACCAACTGATTTGACATCAAGCACAAAAGGTTCTTTTGCTCCCCAACCATTATCATTCAAAATTTTGTTTTTCACCTTTAATGGTTCATTTTGCTCAAGGAAGTCGTAAGCCACAGAGCCATCAACATTGTATAAAGCGAACTCTTTGATTTTGGTGTTGGTTGTAATCTGACCAGCGATTTCAATAGTAACATCAGAATTTGCAATAACTGTCAGCTCTCCAAATGTGAATATTTCCTTAGAAAAATGTTTCAATTCCACTTTAACACGGTTGGCCAAATAATCAGCTTGTGATTTATAGTAATAACCATATATGTGGTCTTCGTTAAACTCTTGTATTTCAATATAACATTTATCTTCAGCCCATTTACCACCATAGTTCAAAACAAGAACACTATGTGAATCATCATTCCACTCCCATAGGAAATCGTATGTATTATCCAAACTACCTTTATAATAGGATTCTTCCGTTCCATATTTGTTGCCATTCTCATCGAAAAAAGAGAACAAGCTTGAATAGTTTGAACCTTCATTTTCTCTTATAGGCAACGAGCCTTCCCAATATCCGGCAGTGAAATCAAACGGGTTATTATCAGTGTTTTGCCCATTATTACTATTTTCTCCATTGTTTTCACCGTTATTTTCACCATTGTTCTCTCCATTGTTTTCGTTGTTATTGCCACCATTATTGCTATTGTTTTTTGCAAAAAGAGCAACAAGGATTATATCGTCGTTCTGCACGGTTATAGTACGAGGGTTGCTTTTTATGCCATCGCTCCAGCACGAGAATGTGTAGCCATTGTCAGGAATGGCAACAAATTTTAAATTCTCGCCTACGCTGTGTTTGCCATTATCTCCGGCAACAGTTCCGCCTTCGCCAGCAGTTACAGAAACATTAACGAGACTACTATCGTTGTCTTTGTCACAAGCAACAAATGCTGTTGCAAATGCCATTACGGCCAATAAAAACAGAATCCTTTTCATTTTTTGTAAAATTTAATCGTTAAAAATCCAATCACCAGTTGTTAAAAAACAACTCAAAGTTACTCTTTCCTACGCAAAATAGAAACAAAAGTTTGTATTATAGAAACAACAGTTTTACTCTTGCCAACGAGAGGTGGCTATTTTTGAGAAAAAAAGAAATGGATTTACGAACTCTCGGAAGAAACATCGCTCAAGTCAGAAGACGTCAGAATTTAACGCAAGATAGTGTTGCCTTCGATTTGGACATCTCAAAAACCGCTTATTCCAAAATAGAGCGTGGTGAGACCAACATTTCTTTCCTTCGTCTTGTCCAAATAGCCGAATATTTCAAAGTTGACGTGTCGGAACTTGTGAAAGGTAGCACCGACGTTGATTTGCAAGAACTTGCCGCCAATATCGCTCAAATGAAAACCGATATACATTCCATTAAAACGGCAATGGAAATATAAGGCAAGCCTAAACCCTCTCCAGAAGTGTTTGCAGATTGCAAACCTCCACATTTTCAGCCATAAAGTAAGAGTCGTCAATAGGTGCCACTACAAATGTTTTTGTGGGGTTCAAAAACTCTATTGCTTTCCAAAATCCTTCTTGAACTGTTGGCGAAGTGGAAGATTTGCACTCAATAGCAATGGTTTCGTTGGGGTAGAGAAGCACCAAATCCATTTCGTCGCCAGTTGCGCTGCGGTAGAAGCAGCACTGTGCGTTGCGGGCTTTGGCACACACGTTCTCAATCACCATTCCCTCCCACGAATTGCCGAAAATGGTGTGTCCCAAAAGGTCGTTAAACGACTGCAACTGCAAGATTTGATGCAAAATACCGCTATCTCGAACATAAATCTTTGGTGATTTCACGAGTCGCTTTTTTGTGTTGGCAAAATATGGTTGAAGTGTCCGCAGAATATATGTTTGCTCCATAATGTCAAAGTAGTGGCGGACGGTTGGAGCAGAAACGCCAAGTGATGATGCGAATTTGGCCAAATTGAGTATTGCGCCGTGCTCGTGAGCGGTCATAGTGAGCATTCGCATAAGCATTGGCGCGGCAATTTGGAACCCGAGTTGCGGAATGTCACGCTCGACATATGTGCGAATAAAATTCTCACGCCAAAGTGCGCTTGCCGCATCGGAATCAGCATTGTAACTATCGGGGTAACCGCCTCTGAACCAATACTTTTTAATATCAAAGGCAGGTTGTGTGCAAACCTCATCAATCATAAAAGGCGTAAGGTCAATCAGCCCAATACGTCCCGCAAGAGTCTCGGTTGTATGCTGCACAAGGTCGCGCGAGGCAGACCCTAGTAAAATGAAACGCCCATTGCGCCTGTCACGGTCGATAATGCTACGCAGAATGCTGAACAGGTCGGGGCGCAGTTGAATCTCGTCGAGACAAATGGTTTTGTCGGTGTTATTGCTGAAAAACAGTTCAGGTTCCGTCAACTTGGCAAGGTCGCTTCGATTTTGTAAATCGAGATACAGATAATTGCCAATTTGCTCCGACATCATCTTAATAAGCGTGCTTTTTCCGCACTGCCGCGAGCCGAGAATCACCACCGCTGGAAAAACTTGAAGATTCTGAATTATGAAACTTTGAATGTTTCTGGTTACAAGTGCCGCCATATTGTTTCGTTTTTGCAAATGTATGCATTTAATTGTCAAGTTTCCAAATGTTTACCTAATATTTTTGTAAATCAAAAACCAAACTTTCGATTTGCAAAAGCAAGTGATTTTCCGCTGATAATCAAAGAAATATCCGTGAATACAACACTGTAATCAGAGGGTATGATTTTAGTTACAGGTGCAAATTTTTTTCTTGCCACCGTTGCCCGTTTTTCCAAAAATCCCTATTTTTACATCACTCTTTCGAGAGTGTTCTTTGAGTGAATGTGCATCAAGAGTCGGCCTCGAGCCGCCCCAACCGAGCACCATAATGCCACGGTGGGAAAATGATGCGAATTGATTGTTTAACTATTAATTAAAAGTGATTATGGAAAATCAAAAAACA
>JAFZWI010000024.1 GCA_017617355.1 Salinivirgaceae bacterium
ACCGTGACCTGCATCAACTTTGAGAACTCTCCGATTTTTAACTTTGTTTTGTTACTCATAATCGAACGATGTTTTGCTTAAGCGGCAGCAAAGTAAATGTATGCCCCAAGGGACGAGTCAAGAGAAAAATGCAACTTTTTTGTCAGATGCAAATTTTTATCAGAACTGACTATAAATACCTCGTTTTGCACGCGGAAGGAAAACTCCTTGCCTTTTCATATTTATTTGCCTTTGCCAAAAATATGAAAACAGAAATGCAGAAAATATGCTTTTCAGAAAAGATTGTTCACAAATTTGCGTTGTGATTAAAAACGTCAAGACAAAATGAAAGCCTATTTGAAATTGCAGTTCGCGCTGTTGAACCGTCAGATACGGGATTTGGGAATGAATCCGGTTGTTGGCTATGTGTTGATGGCAGCGTTGTTTGTTGGTGTATGTGAGTTGATGTTTGTTCGTGTGCCAAAATATGCGCCGTATATCATTATGCTATTTTGCCTGACACTGCAAAATGTTTTGTCTAAAAAGGAACGGTCTGATTTTCTGCACATTGTCTATGGCGGCAGAATGAAAAGAAAAATCAAGATTGTTGAAAATCTGATTGTAGGCATTCCTGTTTTTGTAATTCTACTCATTCATAATCAATATATTATAACGGCAATGACATTAATTCTGTCTGTATTGGCGGCTTTTGTCGAAACCAATTCTAAAAGTTTTGTTATGCCGACCCCTTTTTCTAAAAATCCCTTTGAATTTTCAGTGGGATTCCGTCAGACATTTTACTTTTTCCCTTTGATATATGGATTGACGATTATTTCGGTGATTGTCGACAACTTAAATCTCGGTTTGGCATCAGTTTTTATGCTTTGCCTGTTGGTTGCCGTGTTTTACATAAACCCGGAAAATGAATATTTTGTATGGATTTATGCAAAAAGTCCCGCCAAGTTTTTGATGCATAAGGCATTAACAATAGTAAAAAACACATCACTGTTGGCATTGCCGATGATTGTGTTAATGGCGGTGTTCTTTACTCCGTATGTTTGGCAGGCTCTGTTGATATTGGCTGTGGGCGAACTGTTTATAACAACTATTATGCTGGCGAAGTATTCGGTTTTCCCAAATCAGATAGGAATAGTGGAAATGATATTTGGGGCGCTGTTATTTGTTCCGCCGTTTTTTTTGCTGGTGATTCCCTATTTCTACTTCAACTCAATCAAACAACTAAACAATTATTTGTATGATTAAGATTTCAGGATTAAATAAAAAATATGGCTCTAAAAGTGTTTTAAGTGACATCAACGCCGAATTTTCGCAGGGCAGGATTTACGGCATTATTGGCGAAAACGGTGCGGGCAAAACCACACTCTTCCGCTGCATTGCAGGTCTCGAAAAATATGAAGGCGAAATCACCTCGGATTTGGTTCCTCTGAAAAACCATATTGGATTGCTGTTTACCGACCCTTTTTTCTTTTCAAAAATCACTGGTGAAGAATACATCAGACTCTTGTGCAACGCTCATGACAAGGCAATTGGCGATGTCAGCGAAAAAAATATTTTCGACCTGCCGTTATCGAGTTATGTTTCAACATATTCCACAGGAATGAAAAAGCGTCTTGCGCTTTTAGCGGTGTTTTTGCAAGACAACAGCTATCTTGTTTTAGACGAGCCTTTCAACGGTCTTGATATTAACGGCAGCATTATCCTTTCGGAAATTTTACTGAAATTCAAAGAGTTAAACAAGACTATTCTTTTGTCATCGCATATATTCTCTACCTTGCGCGATACTTGTGACGAAATTATGGTTTTGAAAGACGGCACGTTCACCGAAACATTCTCACGCGAGAACTTCGACCGTCTTGAAACCGAAATAAAACACTCCGCTGTGGGAAACAAAATTGCACAGTTGGGGTTGGAATAACTTGCTTTTCAATATAATATTGGCCAAAAATGCCAGTGAGTCCGCAAACCCATTGGCATATTGTATCGTTCAAATTACAATTGAGGGGGCTTACCTATACGCTTAATCTTTTATGAATCAACTCAATATACGATTCTTTGAATTCTTGTGACAAGAATGAGCACTGTATCATTTCTTCAAACTTTGGCAGAAGCGTCACGTACTTTTTCTTAATTCTGTCGAATACAATTTCTGGAACGCCGCAAGTCTTGAAAGCAGCCTTAAAGTCGGCGTCAACAATTCTTTTCTTTTTCCCGTTGAGATTTAAAGCCAACTCTTCATCATCGGAAGGATTGCTTATGACCGCATTCAACAAGTCGTATGCAGGAGCGAGAACTGGCTCACTGTCAAGCGAATACAGCGAAAAGTTCTTAAGATGCATATCGTTGTTGCCAGTGAGCCAAGAGAAATATACAATCTCCAGAAAATCAACCATATCCAATTGAGCGTTGGCCGAGTATTTACGGATTGCCTTTCCAATCTGCTCATACGAACTGCGGTATTTATGCTCGGTCTGGCGCTCCGTAAGCTGGCACATATCCTCCATAGCAATCTTCGCGCCTGTGGCTGTACGGTCTACTCGTTTGGTCAGATAACCAATGCTGCCGTCTTTCATCCGAATGAGCGTGTGGGGAACAGTTCTGATTCTTGCGATTTCGGCCAAATGCATTGTCAGGTCCTCATTTTCAGGCAACATTGCAAATCGTTCAGTTTGAGGTTTGAAAATATAGCCGCCCCATAAACCCACGATAGTTAGTTTTTGAGAATCTTTGTGTTTGTCGAGATTCAGCGACAGTTTTGGCTGGACGCCAGTCAATGTTGTTTGCGAATGAATGATTTGTGCGGCCAATTCGTCCATCTGCTCACGGGTGTAATCGAGCAAAGGGGCTGTTGTGGTTCCAAAAAACTTGCGGCAGCACGATTTGTGGAAATCAATCTCTTCGGGCAGAAGTTCCTTATAACAATATAAACATTTACTCATCGCCATCATCATTAAAGGAAATAACGCTGACCGCGCCTATGCAGTCTTTGCAGCAGAGCAGCAAAAGCGAGAATCGGTCCAACTCACTTATGTCAGTATTGCGCAGAGCCACATCCAAAAGCCAGCCTTCGGGAATAAGCCCGTCGAAAAACGGGAAAAGAACTGGCGACTTGTAGGGTTTGTCGGTCAAAGGAAGTGTCAGGCTGACAGGCATTGAAGCCGTATCGGCCAGATACTCACCATTATACTGAAACTCATAACCTTCGTCGGTTTCTCGCAGGATTCCAGCCGCCTTGCCTTTGTATTGAATCAATGCCGTTTTCATTTCGCCTTCTTTTGTGGAGCCAGTTCATAACCAAACAAATCGAACACTTGCGCCACTTTATCCAAACGGACAGTGGCCTTGCCTTGCTCCAGTTCGCGGACAAAGTTGAGCCCGACGCCTGATTTCATTGCCAAATCTACTTGCGTCAGATTGTGTTCCTTACGCAGCGATTTCAATGTCGAAGAGATAATGTTTCTGCTCATAATTACATCCTATCGAATGCAAAAATATGAAATAAAATCATAATTACATCACAACGAATGTAAAATTACGGCAAAACCACAAATTACATCCGATAGGATATAGTTTGGGAAAGTTTTAGTAACGTAAATGCCGACAAGTCCGCAAACAAGTCCGCAATAAATCGCGCGACAATGCAACCAACATTAACTCTTCTCTAATATTTTCAGTAGCGTTTGATTATAAACGATTAAGGCTGCCATTGCTGACAGTCTCGCATTATAGATTGTCTATTTGATTACAAATACAGTAATAATTACACCCTACTCATACTCATACTCTTCATACTCTTCTTCCAATTCTGTGTTCACAAAATCGCCGTTTTCAAAAGCATAACCGCAATCCATATCGAATCCCATACCGTATTCAGGCACCCACGGCACGTTGATTTCATTATTCGTCACTATGATACGAACACCATTAACGCGATATGCAAAATGGAAATCCCATTTTTTCCTATCAAGTACTCTATACACAACAACTGCAGCAAAATCTCCATCTTTGTCATTCGGGCTAAACATACCAATTACGATTTCGTCAATATTGTCTCCGTCAAAATCGTGCCGACCTATAGCATATTCGTTTTTTCTTGAAGAGAAATCAATCTTATAATCAAATTTAAATGGAATATTATCATTGTTTCCCTTTCCGTCTGATATTACACAATTCATATAGTATTTATTGAGAGAAAGGGTAACATTCAATTTTTTACCATTGCCATCATATACATAACTGCCGCCAGTTGCACCATACAATTTATACTGGCTCAAACCTGTTATAAATGGTTTTTTGCCTTGCCTATTGGCATTCTTTTTAGCCAAATTCTCATCGGTAATTTCATCGCTTTCTTCGATAATCAGCCAGTTGCCGTTTATCTTTTTAACAACCAAGTATGAAGGATATGTTTCAGGATTCTTTTTGGCCGATGACCATACGCGTTTATCGAAATAGACAATTACACTTCCATCAGTATTGTTAGTTACTTTAAAATTGGAAACAGACTGCTGAAACCCTGGAGTTTTTGAAAAAAGGTCTTGCTTCGATTTTATGATTTGCTTTAGCGTATATGTCTGTTGATAGTATTTTACTTGGGGCGCGTAAATACTTGCAAAACCATCCACATTTTTTAAATTATGAAATGAATCCCACATATTTGCCAAATCAATAGCCACATCTGTATTTGACTTAACTTTGAAGTGTCCTATATCGTCAAACTGCGGTTTCACAACATATTTGCCAGTTTTGTCAATGATTCCATATTTATGGTCTTGTTTAACAATAGCCAAACCATCATCGGTAAAGCCTAAAGCATAGTCAAATTGCGGATTTATGACATATTTCCCTGTTTTATCAATATACCCCCATTTGCCTTTCTGCTCAACCCTTGCCAATCCATTGTCTGCGAAACCGTATGCTTCATCAAACTGCGGGGTGATAACAATTTTGCCAATTTTGTCAATATAGCCCCATTTGTCGTTTTGTTTAACAATAGCCAAACCATTGTCTGCGAAACCGTATGCTTTATCAAATTGTGGGGTGATAACAAATTTGCCAGTTTTGTCAATATAGCCCCATTTGTCGTTTTGTTTAACAATAGCCAAACCATTGTCTGCGAAACCGTATGCTTCATCAAACTGTGGGGTGATAACAAATTTGCCAATTTTGTCAATATAGCCCCATTTTTCATTTTGTTTAACTATTGCAATACCGTTGTCTGCAAAAACGTGAGCAACATCAAATTGTGGTTTTATAACAAAACCACCAGTGTTGTCTATATAACCCCATTTATCTTTTTGTTTAACCAATGCAAAACCATTGTCTGCAAAACCGTAAGCATAGTCGAATTGTGGTTCTATAACATATTTCCCTGTTTTATCAACATATCCCCATTTGTCGTTTAATTTGGCTTCGGCTAAACCATTTTTTGCAAAATCAAAAAAAAGTACGGGTTGTGGATTGATGACATATTTCCCCATTGGGTCAATACAACCTAATTTATTGTCAATTACAACGCGAGCCAAGCCATAGTCTGTAAAGTCTACAGCAATGTCATACTGTGGTTTAATAACAAATTGGCCAGTTTTATCAATGTAACCCCATTTCCCTTTCTGGCTAACCCTTGCCAAACCGTTCTTTGCGAAACTATAGGCGTCATCAAATTGCGGTTTAATAACATAGGCTCCCGTTTTCTTTTCAATATAGCCCCATTGATTACCGACTTGCACTGACACAATTGTGTTTTTTGTACCAGAATCTTTCGTCACAAGCATAGTTACCAACCCGACAACAGCCACTAATGCAATTACGCATAGAGCAATCATCAAACCTTTTTGGGCCTTTTTGTTTTGAATTTCTTTATTCATAGCGACAAAAAGGTCACTATATGGGTCTTTGTTTATATTACCTGTGTCTGTTGATACATTTTGAGTGTTAATATCGGTTGGTGCATCGTCATTTGAATTGTTTTCGCAGGCAACGTTTTCTTCTGGCAGCCATTGTTTGCAGAACTTACACTTCTTTGCAACTGCAAGAATTTCATTGCCGCAATATGGGCAGACTTTCATTTCACTCATAACACTATTGCTTTATACATCAACTGCGTGGAAACGAACGGATTAGTGTTATCGCTGCGTTTATCTCATCGGCATCGTTGAACCATTCAGACGAGTTTGCTTCGCTTGCAACCATTTCGTTTTCAACAGCAACCTGTTGTGTCTCGCTATTTATGGTAGGCTCCGACGCTTCTTCATTGTCAATTGGGACTTCAGCAACATCTTCACTTTCTTGTATTTGAGTATCACCAAGTTGCTCTCCACAATACGGACAAACATCGGCATTGCTGTCGATTTCTTCACCGCAAAATGGACATACTTTTTTCTCAACGGCATTTTCTTCTGCTTCAAGTTGCTCGCCGCAAATTGGGCAAACCACAGCATTGCTGTCAATTTCCTCGCCGCAATACGGACATTGTTTGTTTTGGCTCATATCCTAATCTCTTAACAATTCGCCCATTGAGAACGAACCTGATATTTCCTGTATCTCAATCTGTCCGCGCAAAATGGCGAAGAAAAACTCACGTATGTTTTCGTAAGTCAAAGGTTTAGTTGTTCCGTCAGCCGACGGACCAAGGTCATACGCTTTAAGCAATTGTGTTCCTAAAGCAGCTGCCGTTAGCAGAAAATGATTTTGGAATTTGTCAACGTCAAGCATATCGGCTGCCAAAACTTTTCCGACAACAGTATATGAATAGTAGGATTTCTGCGTGTTTTCATCGGTCAGGCTTGTCTTAACGTTATCAGCATCAATGTTCATCGGTATTCTACCTGATTCGGGTGCTTGTTGGTTACCTTTGAACAAACCGCCAAGGTCGGCAAGTGAAAGATTGAAGAATTTAGTGTCGGCGGCGACAATCATTCTTTCCTGTGAAAAGGCTGTCGGTAAAAGAAGTTGAATGATTCCGCTCGAGTTTACCGACGGTGCGTTGAATGTGCCTATAATGCAGTCTTTCAACTCGATTGTATTGGTGGCAAACACGCCGCCAATTACAACGCAATTGTCTAAAACAACATCATCGGCATACACGCTGCCCGCCACAAATGCGTTTGTAAGCGTAACTTCTTTTGCGTTAACATCAGAACAGAACGACACAGCAGCATTCATTGCCCTTGATGTTACGCTTTTGGCCGACGCTACTGATTTCAAGAAGCTTACAGTTCCTTCTGCGCTTGAATTAACATATATTTCCTGTTGTGCGAAAACTGCGCCTTTTATCTCAACATTACCACTCTCAATAGTGATTTTGTTGGCATAAACAGCACCTTCAACAATGGTGTCTTTCTGAATGGTTACTGTTCGCGACAGCTCCGTAATCTTTTCGGGAAGTATTCCGCTTTTAACAAGGTTTCCGTTAAGTTTAAGGTCGTTCCCATTTACTCTTATTTCTTTTAGCCCGTCCATAGTGTTATCCAATAAAAAGTTTGCTGATAGTATTAGTTACGCGTAAGTTATGCTCGCTATTTGAGTTGTTGTATGCGTTTTGCATCATTGCATTGAAAAATTTCTTCACGTTTTCTTGTTCCAAATCGTTGTGTGTCTGCGTGTTGTTTGATAAAAACACATTGTCGGCCACACCTTGCACCACCTGTTCTGGCAACTGTTTTTTGTCGTATGCGCACAACTGATTGACAATGTTCCCTCTGTCAGTTGTTTCAAAGTAGCATACTGGCAGATAATATTCATTATCACCTGCCTTGATGCTTGTTATCGAACCCAATTTGATAGCCTTGTCGGTTTGTTTTTGAATCGACAGGAAATCGAGTGCTTGTGTCATTGTCCGTTGCGCTCTCTTTTTGGCACTTGCCGCAAGTATTTGTGATGTCAGAACTGAATTTTCGCTGGCAACAATTGACGACACTTCTGCCGAGCCTGTGTCAAGCATTCGTTTGTTCGAATTGTCAACCAAAGCCGACATTTTGAATATTGGCTCATCAATCGCTTTCACTCGGTTTTCGAGTTCTTTGTTAAGGTCGGTGATTGTTTTGGTATATCTCGCTTTTACACGTTGATATTCGCTTTCCAACTGCTCTTTCAAAGCAACAAGCCGTTTTTTCTGCTCGTGCAGATGCATCAGTCTCGACTCAACGCGCTGGCTCAATTCAAGGATTTTTGTGCTGATTTCGGACTGCACATTTTTGAAAAAGCCCGTGATTATGGTTGACGCAACTTGCTTTGAACTTTCGTTTATCGATGCCACTTGCGCTGCTTCGGTGGCAGCCACGCTGCCCGTCAGCAAGTTTATATTATTGTTGCACCCCGTCACACTTTCATCGAAAGGGTCAGTGTCAACATCAATGTTTACTTCAACTGTTTCGTCGTGAGAAAGGTCATACTCGTCAGTATTGCCTTTATGCCCAATGTCAATACGTCTTCTACTGCCGTTAAAATCTACATCGATTAACCCTTTATCTATTTGTATAAATCTTCTAATGTCATTGGCAGAAATCTCCACACTTCTTGCATCAATATCTAAAACCCGATTACCATTTCTATCTCTAATAAAAACTTCGTCCATAGAAAGTTCAACATCGTCAATGTCTATTGAAGGTTCAGTTACTTCAACATTCAGCGGGATATTGATTTTTTTCTCAAAATGTTCTGTATAACCACTCATAGCCGTACAATTAGAGAGTTTGCATTTGTGAGTTCTCGAACAAGGCACTTGTCATTTCCCGCACTCTGTCAGATGTTTCGCTTGCGGCAACGAGTTTTGAAAACTCCTGGCGCACAATGTCATTTGTGCCTGAATCAACCCAATTAAGGTCCGATGCCATTTCGTAAATTCTGCTGTTTATTTCTTTAACATTCTGACTTGTAGTATTTTCAGGCACAAACGCTTCGTATGCTGTATTTCCTCGGTTGTCAATTTGTGATTCGATAATGGCAACAGGCAGATGTTCAACCCCTTCCGAACTTTTGATACTGCGAAGCAATATCTTTTCAGATATAATTTTCTGTTCATTCATCTGCCGCAGAAAATCCTTTGTCGATTCTATGACTTTTGTGCTGTTGTATTTCATATTCGACATTGCAATTTGCTGACTTGCAGTAATATTTTCTGCTTGGCATATTGGCACGGTGGCCGACAAATGCTGATTACGCCCGAAATTGCAAGCCACATCGCGTGTGGCGAAATTGAATATCGGTCGGTCGAGTTCCATTACACGTTGTTTCAGAGCTTTGTTCAAACCTGTAATAATGCGCATATATCGAGCTACTATCATTTCGTAGTTGCGCTCCATAGCCGTTTTCACAGCAACGAGCCTTTTCTTTTGTGCGACAAGTTCCATCAAAAGCGAATCGACACGGCTTTGGTGGGCTGCGATTTTCTGCGAGATTTGTGAGTGCATCAACGAGAAGAATCCCAAATTCACGTTTTTGCACACGTGGTCGGCGCCTTCTTTTTCCGCTTTAATCACAGCAGATTGGAAAGTAACGACAGCCGCTGTTGTGGTTTTGACGTTCGCTGATACGGTTTCGATACTATCCGCCATCGGCTGGGTATCAACCACGCAATCTATTGTATGTTTTTGAGACATAATTTCTTATTTAACTGTTAGTCAATCAGAATTTATTTCTTGCGCTTACGTTTTTCTTCCTTTTTCTTTTCTTCAATCAGTGTGTCCATTAGATTCTGCACACTTTGTTTTTTCTCCGAATCCAATTCTATGGGGGTATCTGTTTCTTCCTGCGTCTTGTCTGCCGCATCAGTTGGCTCTTCTTGTGCCTCATCTGGTGTTTCTGTCGGTTCTTCCTGAACATCTTCGTTAGATTCCTCAACAAATTTGAACCCTTCGTCGTCCGATGTTTCCTCTGCCTCTGTATCCGCTACATTTTCCTGATTATCATCAGTATTGGCATCTTCGGCATTTTCCGCACCTTCTGCATCTTGCGCCTCAACGGCACCTTCGTCTTTTGCTTCATTGTCTTCAGGTGCTCCAACAATAAACATATCGTTCAAATCCTGAAGGGCGTTATCGGCAAGTGCCGTCAGATTCAGCGACAAATCATCGAATGTGGCATCTTCAACTTTCGGCTTCGGCGGCAGTTCTGAATCTTTGGCAAGCAATGGGTTGATTGACGCAAGCGGTTTGCGGCGTTCATCGAGTTGCGACACTTCGTTCGATGCAACGGCAACTTTGTTAGAGTAACCATCTTGAAGTTTTGCGTCAAAAAATTCAACGTGACCGAACTCGGTGGCACGGTTTTCGATGTCCTCTTGCAAGCGGTCCATAAAATCATTGAAGTCGTCTTGGACTGCCTGGAACTCCGACGCTTGCAATTCAAACGAAGCCGCAGTTTCTACTGAATTATCGGTCTCTTGCACAATGGCAGAATCCAAACCACCCTCGCGCTTCATTGTTTCTTCGGTCTTTTTCAATTGCGTTAGAGTGTTGAAAGCCTCGACATATTCGCTCAACGTTCTTTGCATATTGTTGATAATGTCGGAACTTTGCTCTTGGCTCGAACGGTAAAAATCATCAACATCCTGATGCCATTGGTTCACATAACTTCTCTTCTGGTTTTGAATATCATTGTATATTTTCAGTCGTTCAATACGGTTTTCTTCCATAAGATTACGAACTACAGGCGCAACAATTTCCTCATATATCTGGTGAACACCAAATGGCACAATTGTATTGCTACCATCTTCAGCCGCCCACATATCCGACAGCAAATTGTAACGAACCCGTGAACTTTCGCGTAGCGCAAATGGTTCGTAACCTTGAACCGAATCAGAATAATCAAATCTTTCGTTTTTGATTCGTTGAATTTCCTCGGCCTCAAGAATCGGCGAATAATGGTTGTATGGCGATTTTAATAACTTAAACAACAGGTTGTTAGATTTGTTGACCATTTTGTCGGTCGATGCCAATTTCATCGATGATATTGTTTGAATCGACCTTGCCACAGTTGAGATTAACTTTTGCAGAACATCCTCGAAATTCTGTGTCTCCGAAGACAGAGAATCTTTCAACTTATTGAGTTCCTGGAATTTCTTCACGCTCTGTTCGTATCTTTCTTTGTCGAACACGTCAATAACAGTAGCATTGTCGGGTATGGTGTTGGTTGCATATTCCTGCAAATAATTCAAATACTCGCTATTATCGTGAACAAGTGGCAGATTGACAGAATTCGTTTCTATATCATTCATACAGAAAGCGATAGTCCGCATCGAACGGTCGAGTTGTCCTGTGTAATCGCCTTGATTGACTTCTTGAATAGAAAGCGAGTATTGGTCAGTTTCAATCGTTTCTGGTTCATTTGATGTCTCAACAACAGGCACATTCTCCGACAGATAGTTAAGTTGCGAAATGGCATTTGCCAACAAATCATTCTGCCGCGACATTTGCAGCGTTACCTGACTTTGTGCCACATTGCCCGAATAATCGACAATGAAACTGTTGTCGTCATACTTTATTTGTTCTGCAACAGGCACGTAGGCAACACCCATTTTGGTGACTTTATAGTCACGGAATATGTTTTGGTGTTTGGTTTTCTCCTCGTCAATCTTTTGGTCGATTGCCGCAATCTGCTTTGTGTATTGGCTCTTTTTAACCCAATACATAAAGAACGCCACAATTGTGAGAAGCCACTTCCACGAAGCGGAACGCGCCTGTTCCACAACCGCCTTGTCTTCTTCCAATTCTGCGATTCTTTTTTCAATCTTCTCTTCTTCTGCCACTATGCGCTCTGCGGCTTGCTGGTAATAGTTGAAGAGAATTTTGGCCTCGTCTTGATAAATATTACTCGACTCCTTAAAAATTTTACCTGTTGCTGGCATATCACTGAATATTTATTAGTTATACATTTTTTTACGGTTCTCGACTATGTGTTTGAGCAAACCTATCTGTTTGGCTATGTTTGCCTCGTTTGCTTTGTAATTGTAAAAGGCGGCAGTCACTTCATCGGCTTTTTCCACAAAACTCTTCTCGATTTCGTGTGCGGCATCGGTTCTCAATGGCGATATGAAACGAATGTCGCGTTGTAAGCCTTCAATCATATTTCTGATGCTTTGGTCAACACCTTCGGTGATGAATGCCGAATCTTGCAGTCTTTGAGCGGCATTCTTCATTTCGGTTAGATACTCGGTCTGCTGTTGCTTGCTTTTGCCAACATTCTTAACCTGTTCGGCTGCCGAATAGCTGAAATACTGAAACAGGACAAGGAAGAAGATAAGAATGCCGTGTATAAGAAGTTGATATTTGATGCTTACTGGCGATATGAACGGCAAATAATTCATAAACAGTACAAGCGCAATCGCAACAATCGAGTACAAATTGAGCGACACAAGATTGATACCCAACGAGCCTATCCACGCATCGTTTTCATCGTTACTGCGTTCCCATTTCACAAACAGAATCCAAACGAAAGTCACGTATGCGAGTGAGCAAACTATTCCGTTCAACCACAGAATGTTATTTGGCAAATCGCCTCTGAACAACAAGAGCAGCGCAATAATCAGTACCTCGCCTAAAAGCGCCGCAAAAACCGCAAAGATTTTTCTCATATTCATAACTTATTGACGTTTAAAACCACACGAAGGACAAAAAACGGCTGACGGTTGAAGAGTGACACCACAGCGCGGACAAACATTAGGGTCGGCGGTTGCCACAGGCTTGCCGCAAACACTGCAAAAAGCGGCACCCGCAGCCAACGGCGTTCCACAGTTAGTACAAGTATTTAAAGATGCACCATTGTCGGCACTTCCTAACTGTGTTCCGCAACTCACACATCTTTTGGCATTTTTCCTGTTATCGGCTCCACAACGCGGACAAGGATTGTATTCCGTTCCGCAGTTGGGGCAGAACCGTTCTGTCGATAATCTTTTCTTTGAACAATTTGAGCAGAAGATAGTCTTTGGCTTGTTGCTTTGCTGTGCGGCCGCTGCCATTCCTTGCTGTCCGACATTCTGCACGCCGCCCTGTGCACCAAACGAAGGCTGATTGTATTGTGGATTAATCATTGCGCCGCCCATCGAGCCTTGCATATTGTTCATCATATTAAGTGCCATCAAACTGCCCAAAAGACCTCCATTCTGACCGCCCATTTTTCCTATTTGGTCAAAGGCCTTTTCGGTGATATCGAAAGCTCGTTCTTGTTGCCAAGTGCGGCCTGTCAGTTTCATATCAGCCTGTTTTGCAATAGCCTCGACTATCTCTCTGCCTTCTTTGGTTGATGTGTCAATCTCAACACTCTCAATGAAGAATTTTGGCATATCAATGCCATAATTGCTCCAAAACGGCGTAATGCTCTCTTTCAGAAAATCTGACAAATAGTCTATATATCCTGAAATTTGCTTGTATCCTATATGATTTTCAATCATATATCGCAGGATAGCCGATTTTGCTTTCGATGTAAATTCGCCTTGGGATTGCCTTGTTAAATCCGATTCAGTGAAGTTGTCTTTCTTCCCAACCATATTAATCAGGAACCTTTCCGCATCGACAATCTGAACGCTGTATTTCCCGTTGGCACAAAGCGGAATAGTTGTATCGAAATCAGGGTCGTGAATGGTGAATCCATCAATTTTCCAAATCAAATCGGCAGGAATCAGTTTGTTGACAATCCATACTTCTGCCGTAAATGGATTATTCCCGCCAAATGGAATTTTAAAAAAACTTCTCAATAACGGCAGGTTCTCCGTACTCAATGTGTGTTTGCCTGGTCCGAATTTCCCCATCAACTTACCTTGAGAGAAAAAGAAAGCCTCTTCCGACTCGTGAACAACAATTTGTGTGTTTGTACTCAAATTGGTTTCTGGGTAGCGGTAGGCAAAGACATTTCCTCTGGCATTCCTACTATCGGATTTTGCGAAATCTATTAAATTCATATCGTACTGTATATTTGATTAATGCAGTATTACAAGAGCCGCAGCAATGATTACAACCACAACAGATATTATAATAATTCGTCTTTTCCTATAATAGCTCTTGGGGCGCAACCAAAGTTGATGACCAATTCCTGCGGCTTTTTCTTCTTTACGTACCTTCAAGTCTAATTCTTGGATTCTTCTCCTTATTTTGGCGCGTTCTTCTGGACTGGATACTTTGACTTCGGCACACTTCAATTTGTATATTTCTTCCCTCATATCGTCCATTCTTTTCATTCTTTCACGTTTGCTGATAGTTGGATTTTCATCTTCCGCATTATCTTCCTCTGACATAATAGCTTCTTCTTCCTTGCGTATTTCATTTCTTATTTCATCTTGTTTAGCTTTTATCTCACTGTCATCCAACCCTGCTTTCCGCGCTCTGCTTCTTTCAAACATTAATCTGTTCCGCTGTGCTTTCAATTCCTCGATTCTGGCAAATCTGTCATAGCCACCTTCAACCGTAGTCTGAACGTTTTTGACCTCTGGTTGAGACTCTTCTTGCGCATATTCCTTTGTATTAACTGTTTTTTCTGTTTCAGTGTTTGCTGGTTCTTCTGGCAACCACTCTCTGCAATATTTACACATCTTTGCAACAGCAAGAATCTCTTTACCGCAAAACGGGCAGACTTTCATTTCTTCCATAATACTTTGTATTTTAACACATTATACACTACGTTCGAAAAGGGAACGAAAGTTTTCTATTTGGTTATCAAATATTTATTGTGACTACCTACTTTAGCTCAATATATAACACAATATAAGTATGCCCACTATTACACCAATAATTATCTTTATGATTCTCCATATTCTACCCAAACACCCTATATTTTCAGATTTGTCATTATCGTTCCCTTCAGCCTCGCGTTTACACTGATTCGAACAATAATGTTTGTTGGTCCCCAATAATATACTCAATAATCCACCACCAACAACACCACCACCATCAGGTATTCTTCTACCACACCAATCGCATCTTGCCATAATAATTCGTTTTTAGTTGATAAATAATAATTACAATTCGCTACGTAAATCTAACTATCACTCAAATCTTATGTTCAAGGCCGTGTAGCGCACCTTGTTCAGAAGTGTCGCGAATTTTAGACGGATATGTATTGATTTTAGGACAAGAAAAACAAAACCGCTCCACATTTAGCTAAATGCAGGCGTATATGGTTTTATAAAGAGTTGTTATTGCGTGAATTAACGTCTTGTGATAATTCTTCGTTGTAGAGCGCGAAAAAGTTGCGCTGCAAAACACGCGACAACTGCAATAGCGTTTGAGTGTCAATGCTTGTTTTGTCGAAAATGGAATATATGGTACTGCGGCTACAACCCATTTTGGTGGCAAGCCACGAAACCTGTCGTTCTTGCGCTTGCAACTCCTTCCGTATTTCTTGTCCTATGTTTATCATCGGGGTGGCGGTTTTGCAATAAATTAGGCGTGAACTTATTCGCTGCATTCTTTTGTGTGACAAAAGAAATGCTTTGTCCTACACCAAGGTAACCGCCAAGCAACCATATCAAGAAGACAAATGCGAACAACTCACGCCCATATCGGACGCGAGCCTCAACATACGCTCTCTCTTGATAGAAAAATTGGCGGTATTTCTGGTGTAGAGAACGATGGCTAAAGCCCATCGCTTATTTTATGTCGTAATACTTACTGTTTCTTATCTATGTTTATATATTTTAAATTGTGTTATAAATTCCAACCATCAGGTAAAGGATTTTTCAAATATAGAAATGAAAAACGGAAACCGACAAAAAAAAGTGAATGTTCAAATCATTCATATGAAAAGCAGATGCGGAAAGTCAATGAAGACGAAATATGTTTCAATATTATAGGTAAATCCTCTGTAACGTTCACGACAAGGCAATTGGCGATGTCATCGAAAAAATCATTTTTCGGCATAAAAAATGCCGACAAATCCGCAAACCCGTCGGCATTTCTTTATTTTCAATTAATAACCTGATTACCAACCACCAGGACGGCCACCACCACCAGGGAATCCACCGCCACCGCCAGGGCCGAAGCCTCCGCCGTTTCCGCCAGAGTATGACGATAGCGATACTTCGGAACCATTGCTCACCGAGCCGCCTTCGACAAACATTCCTTCGAACCGAGTTGTGCCGTCCGAAACCGTTACACCTGACATTAGCGTTGGGGTTGAGGCGCCCGAAACCACTAGCGGTGTGCCGCCGCTCGACGGGGTTTTGAAGGCCACAACATTGTCACCAATTGTTAGCGAGTACCAGGTGTTGCTGTTCCACGACGCGGCCTGATAGCAGCTCTGCGTGAGGCTTGCGCCCGATTCCAGTCCGCCAATGGCCACAATTGTGCCGCCCGAAACATAGAGTTTGCAGCCGCCTTCGGTGTTGGCGTCGATTGCCAGTTCGGGCGCCGAGGTGCCGATTGCATAAATAGTACCGCCTTTAATGTAGAAATTGCCGTTGGCGTCGAGGCCGTCGTTCTTAACGGCATATCCACACACATATCCGCCTTCAATGGTGAATGTTCCTGCCGAGTTTATTGCGTCGTCGGCTGCCGAGTAGCAGTAAACCTCGCCGTCAGTGACAATTATGTTTCCTTTCGACTCAATGCCCTCATTTGCAGCGCAATTCACCACCACCGAGCCGCCCGAAAAGATTATGTTGCCGTCGAATTTTATGCCTTTGGCCGACACGCTGTTTTCGGAACTGCCGTTTCGTCCGAACGGGTTTGAATTCGATTGCCCGTAGTTCGAGCCTTTGGTTGTAACTCTCACATTTCCACCATTGAAGCAGGCTGTCAAATCACCGCTTATGCCTTTGCCGTCAGTTCCCGAGTTGGTGATATCGAGTGAGCCTCCGTTGATTTCGAACAGGCAATCGGCTTTTATGCCCGATGTGCCTTTATAATCGGCTTCCTCGCTGTCGTATGCGGCTGAACCAGAAATGTTTATCACCGTTTCGCCACCGTTAATGCAGACCAGCGAGTCGGCGGTTATGCCTTTCTTCATATTGGCCGATACGCTGACGTTGATTGTTCCGTTCGATATTATGACAGCCTCTTTTCCGCGAATGCCGTGTCCCGCGCTTGAGCTGACGTTAACAATCTGCGACTCAACAAAAT
>JAFZWI010000025.1 GCA_017617355.1 Salinivirgaceae bacterium
AATATCAGAACAACCCCAAGGCAAGTATCTATTTCTACCGCAAGGGCCTGATTCGCTACCAGGGTGTAATGTTCAAAGGCACAATGGAAGTCCTGACCGACCAGGAAAGCAAAACAATGCTTTGGAAACGCGGTGACACTCTTTTTTACAAAGGCGGCGTGACCGACCCCGATTATTGCGTTTTGAAATTCACTGCAACAAGTGGTCGTTACTATTGCGATTTACAGACAGAGAGTTTTGAGATTGAGTGATTAAGCTACGCGCCCGGCACTATTTCAGACATTCGCTCAATTGGTTCTTGTATTCTTTCCGCCATTTCAGGTATCCTATAATTGCCATGGCTGTGTAAATAATGTACAGAAATGCAGTTAGTTGCATCTCTTTTCCTGCATACATTATAGCCGATGCGCTGTCGGCAACAATGAAGATGAGCCATTGCTCAATCATTTTGCGTGTCAGCATCCAAGTGGCGGTTATTGCGAGTGCGGTGGTGAAGGCGTCGCCTGCCGGAATAGGGGAGTCGGTGAAATTCGCGAGTAGCCAGTAGAGGAATCCGAATATGGCTAATGTGCATATTGTCAGCACTATCCATTGTTTTTTATCGGGAGAGCATATCCGTATCGTTTCGCCAGTTTTGGTTTTGTGGCTTGCCCAAATGTAGAATCCGTAAATACTGATTATCAGATAGTAAACCTGTAATCCCATATCGGCATAGAATTTATGCACAAAATAGATTGCCACATAAAGCGCTGACGATAAGGCTCCAAGCGGCCACAACCAAATGCTTTGCCGTATCGACAGCACAAGGTAAATAATGGTTGAGACTACACCGAAAAGCTCTAACCAGTTGTCTGCCAGCCAGTTCATTTGGTTGCCGGTTTCAGTTTGGAGTTGTAGATGTTGTCGTTTTTGATTACTTCCAAAGCCTTGTTGAAAATTGGGTCTATGCGATTGATTATCTGGTAGTATTCGCCCGAATTGTATAAGTCGCGGGCAATAGAGGCCTTCAGGTTTATGCGCAGGTGCTCCTTGCTCTTGTTAAACTCCTCCTCGTTGAACTCCAGTTTTTCGTTGGCGGCATAGTCGGTAAGCTGTTTCAGGAATTCGTCGGTAACAACAAATTTCTCGTCAAATGTCTTGAAATCCTTGTCGGTTTTTGTCGATTGGTATTTCTTCTCAAGCTCCGCGCGATTGTTGTCTATATAGCTCAGTATGAATTTGTTGAATATTCCTTTCCGAACCATTTTTGCGTAGTATTTTGTGTAGTAGGCGGTGTCAATCGGGACAAAGACATCGGGCATTATTCCGCCGCCGCCATACACAATGCGCTTGGTGCGTTTGGTGTAGTATTTCTCCGATGTGGGCAGATGAACCGAGTCGGCGCTGTAGAGCTCGCCATTGTTGTAGCGTTCTTGGAAACTCTTTTCGTATTCCTCAACTCCTTCATTATAAGAACGTTGTATGCAACGGCCGGTTGGCGTGTAGTAGCGCGCCACGGTGAGTCGAATCATTGAGCCGTCGTTAAGTTGGAACTGGTTCTGTACCAAGCCTTTACCGAATGTCCGGCGGCCAACCAGCACGGCGCGGTCCCAGTCTTGCAGCGCTCCCGACACAATCTCGCTTGCCGAGGCCGAGCTCTCGTTCACCATGACAACAACTTTGCCGTACTCTTTTTTCGAGTGTCCGTGTGCCGTGTAGCTCTGGTAGGGCGATTTCGAGCCTTTGGTGTAAACCACCATTTGCCCGTTCTCGAGGAACTGGCTGGCAAGGTCGAAGCCGGCAGTCAGATAGCCGCCGCCGTTGTCGGTCAGGTCAACAATCAGATGCTCCATGCCTTGGCTGCGCAGCTTGGCTATGGCCTTGTTGTATTCGTCGGTGGTGGTGGCTGCAAAACGGTTGATTTTGATGTAGCCGATTTTCTCTTTTTTGTCCACCATATACGCCGCATCGACGCTGTAGATTGGAATCTTGTCGCGTGTTATCTTGAAGTCAATCAAGTCTTTATCGCCATTTCGCATTACCTTGACTGTCACCACAGTGCCTTTTTTGCCGCGCAGCATCTTCTGCACCATTTGGTTTGTCAGTCCAACGCCGGCAATGTTGGTTGTGTCAACGTACAGAATGCGGTCGCCGGCCATAAGCCCCACGCGCTCCGACGGGCCGCCGCTTATCACCGCCACAACCATCAGCGTGTCGTTCAGAATGCTGAATTGTATGCCGATGCCTTCAAAATTGCCTTCGAGCGGCTCGTTCATCGCTTTCACTTCGTCTTTCGATATGTAAACCGAGTGAGGGTCAAGCTCTTTCAGCATCGAAACAATTCCGGTTTCAACAATTTTCGCTTGGTCGACAGTGTCAACATACAGATTGTCAATCAAGTCGAGCACACGCCCCATTTTGTAGATTTGCTCGCGGTGTTGTTGTGCCTGCAAATTCGGGATAATGGCACATAAAGCTATAATAATGAGTATCTTACGCATATTTTAGTTTTTAATGAAGTCCAAAGGTATAAAAACAACGGATTTTGTCGATAATTGGCGGCCTTAATTTATTTAAGCCGATGATTATTGTTTCTTTTGCATCGGATTTTGATTCTTATGAAGACGATTTGTGTTTTTTGTAGTTCCAATTTGGGTGCCGATACTGTTTATCAGCAAGTTGCGGCTGATTTGGGTGCAACTTTAGCCGCCCGAGGTTTCGATATTGTTTATGGTGGCGCCAATGTCGGGTTGATGCGTTGCATGGCGGAGGCGGCCATTGCCGGCGGAGCAAAGGTTACGGGTGTGATAACCGAATTCCTGGCTGGTAAACATCTGACGCATAGTGGTTTGTCGGAGCTTGTGGTGGTTAAAGACATGCCGGAGCGCAAGGCTAAAATGGAGCAACTTTCTGATGGTTTTATTGTGTTGCCAGGCGGTTTTGGCACCATGGACGAGATGTTTGAGATACTGTCGGGCGGACAACTTGGCTTCCACAAAAAGCCGCTTGTGGTGCTGAATATCAATGGATTTTACAATCATCTGAAAGCTCAACTCGATTTTATGGTAAGCCAGAAAATGCTTTTGCCGCAACACGCCGCATTGGTGCAGTTTGCCGACACTCCCGACGAGGCGATTTCAAAATTATTGAATTTCAGCGCACCTGTTGTCGGTAAGTGGATTGATGACATTCGGCGGGATAATGGGCACGAAGTTGACTGATTGTTTGTCCAGTGAACGTTTAGATGTTTAGTCGCTTCGCTGTTTAGAAGGTTGAGTTTGAAGCTTCAGTGGTATAATCAATCCTTCTGTTAATCAGTCAATCAATTATTGATTCATTCCGTCATATCAATAACCTCAACGCCGGGATATTTTTTAGCGTCGAAACTGAGTTGCGAATCGTCAATCTTCTGATTTATTGCGGTATTCGAAAGCGTGAGAGTGTAGCGTGTGCCGTCTTTCAGAAAACATTTTATCTGTTGCAGGTTATTATCGGCTGAAAACCAATATTTTATTTTAAAAAACGGTTTCTTGATGTTTTCTGGCGACAACTCAACAATCTGCGTTGTCTTTCCTTTTATATCTTCCTGTTCGCCAAGCATATACTTGAATCCCTCGCGGTAAAGAGTGTATAGCGACAGCGGGTCGGTCATGAAGCGGTCTTCGGGCGAGTCGTCTTCGGAATTCTCGATATTTGAAATTGTAACTTCGTTGTTGTCAATAAGATAAACCCAACGTTGCTTCCCGTTGCAGAATGTTATGGTTTTGTCAACATCCATGCGGAACTTTTTGCCTTTAATCAGCAGTTTGCCACTGTACGATTCGCTTTTCTCTTCAGCCAGATTTTCAAACAGATAGTCGAAATCGGTGCTGATGCTTTTGTATGATAAAACTTGCTCGGCGGCTTTGTCGAGCAGGGCTTTGGCCTCAGGGTCTTTCTGCGCAAAGCAGTTTATTGTTGCCAAAAGTAGTATTGCGAGTGATATTCTTTTCATTTTCAAAAATTTAGCGTAAAGTTTCCAACAGCCGGTCGAGGCTCACTTCGTCGGGGATGAGCACATCGCGCGCCTTGCTGCCTTGGTATGGCCCGACAATTCCGGCGGCTTCCAACTGGTCCATTATGCGGCCAGCGCGGTTGTAGCCTATTGAGAACTTTCTCTGTATCAGTGATGTAGAGCCTTGTTGACTTATCACAATAATGCGTGCGGCCTCTTCAAACATCGAGTCGCGTTTCGACAAATCGACATCTTCCAAGTTGCTGTCGCCGCCTTCGGGTGTGTATTCGGGCAACTCGTATGCGCCAGCGTAACTCTGTTGTTTTTCAATGTGTTGCATTATTTTCTCAAGCTCAGGCGTATCAACAAAGGCGCATTGCACACGTGTCATTTCGCTGCCGCCCATTGCAATCAGCATATCGCCTCGGCCAATTAGTTGGTTGGCGCCCGGTGCGTCGAGAATGGTGCGTGAGTCAATCATGCTCATCACTTTGAAGGCGATTCGTGCAGGGAAGTTGGCCTTAATTAAGCCGGTAATAACATTTGTTGTAGGTCGTTGCGTGGCAACAATCAGGTGGATGCCGATGGCGCGCGCCAACTGTGCCAGACGGGCAATCGGCAACTCAACTTCTTTGCCGGCAGTCATAATCAGGTCGGCAAACTCGTCGATAACCACCACAATATAAGGTAGATAGTGGTGTCCTTTTTCGGGGTTCAAATGCCGGTTGACGAATTTTTCGTTATACTCTTTAATGTTGCGGCAGCCAGCTTCTTTTAGCAAATCGTAGCGTTTGTCCATCTCGATGCAGAGCGACTGCATTGTGTTTACAACTTTCTGTGTATCAGTGATAATAGCATCTTCGGCATCGGGCAGTTTTGCCAAGAAATATTTTTCGAGCGCCTTGTAAAGCGTCAGTTCCACTTTCTTCGGGTCAACCAGCACAAGTTTCAGTTGCGCCGGGTGCTTCTTATATAGCAACGACGTCAGTATCGCGTTCAGTCCCACCGATTTACCTTGACCTGTAGCACCAGCCACAAGCAAGTGTGGCGCTTTTGTCAGGTCGAAAGTGAACGTTTCGTTGGTGATGGTTTTGCCAATGGCCACCGGCAGGTCGAATTTCGACTCTTGGAATTTTTTCGACGCAAGCACGGTGCGCATTGCCACCGTTTGTTTCTTCTCGTTTGGCACCTCAATACCGATGGTTCCGCGACCCGGAATTGGCGCAATGATGCGGATTCCAAGTGCCGCGAGGCTCAGCGCGATGTCGTCGCCAAGGCTCTTGATTTTCGAAATTCTGTAGCCCTTTGCAGGAACAATCTCGTATAGCGTGACTGTAGGGCCGACGGTGGCGTTTATCTTGTCAATCTGTACTTTATAGTCGTTCAGCGTTTCAACAATCTTGTTTTTGTTGGCAATCAGTTCCTCTTCGGTCACCGATGTGTTGTTCTGTTCGTAGTCGTTCAGCAAGTCGAGGCCAGGCAGACGGTAGTTTTCAAGGTCGCGAGTGGGGTCGTACGGACCTTCTTCCTCAATTTTGGTGTCGATATTGTCTTTCGTCTCTTCCTCGTTTTGGATAACTTTTATTTCAACATCACCATTAGGCTTATTATCAGCGTTTTCGTCAACCTGAATTTCATCGTTGTTCTGTGTGGTGTTGGTGACAATGAAATTGCCTTGCCCGCCAATTAAGTTGTTGTTGCCGTTCAAGTTATCGTTATCGTCTTCTGTATTTTTCGATGAATCATTGTCCAAATTGTCAAAAGAATCGTCAATTTGAGTGTCATCAGTTGTTTGTTCTGATGTTGTGTCAAGCACGAAATGAATGTCATCATTTCCTTCTTCATTTTCAACGTTTTGCTCGTCTTCCGTGTTTTCGCCGGTGTTGTTTTCTTGCTCAGTGGTCAGCTCGCTGTCATCAAGTTTTGAGGTGAACAGGCTCTTTACAAACGCCTTGCATCGGTTTATGAAACTGTCGAAAGTGAACGACAGGAACACGAAAAGCAGCGTAACCAGCACAATGCCCGTGCCGAGCTTGCCAATAACGGAGTTCATCCATTCGCTTATGAAATAGCCGTGCGCGCCGCCTGGTGAAAAGGCTGAATGGTGAAAAACGTAGCTCAGCGCCACCGACAGCCAAACGGTGTAGAGAATGGACAGTTTAATGATTTTGCCAATAGGCAGACTTTTGATTTTCAGCAGTTTGAGCGCAATGGCCGATAGAATTAGTATCAAACTGAACGATGGTAGCCCGAACCAGCGGTACATAAAACGTTGTGCCAGCAATGCGCCAAGCGTTCCCGACCAGTTGCTCGCAACAATGTTCGAGTTGAAAAACAGCTTGTTAGCCGGAATGTCGAGTGTGCTTTGGTCGATTTGCCAAGTGAAAAGGTACGATATGAACGCAAAGGCAAGGTAAACTGTCATCGAAGCCACACACAGCCCCACAATTATGCGTCGGCGGTCGCTCGTACTTTGGTTATCCTCGTCGTTTGCAACTGATGATTTCTTTTTAGCCATTATCAATCTTTTGTGTTAATAACGAAAAAAATCACATTTTATTTATTGATTCCGAAGAAGATGTCGTCCATTTGCGCACGGTCAACTTTCTCGTATCCTTCGGGAATCTCAAATGCTGAATCGGGAATTTTTTCGTTGTGGAACTCAATTGCCTCCAACCGCATCGGAATGCCGTTCATTTCAAGGTTGAATTCCAAAAGCATACCCGGAATTTTGTCGAGCGGAGTGTTCACCGTCGGGTTGCCAACTTTAATGTCTGAGGTGTAGTAAATATCGAAATTTGTGGAGTCGGGCAGGGTTACCAGAGCATGCTGGCAGTCGAAGCCCAAAATGTCTTTCGTTTTGTCGTCGAAGGCGATGTCGATGTCGGGGTTGATGCTTATGCCATAGTAGCTCTCGCCTGCGTTCGAAACGTACAAATATCTTTTGTTCAGTATTTTAAGAAGTGTGAATACATTTTGCTTTTCGTCTTTGATGAACGACGATTTGAAAATGCCAAGCCAGCCTTCGAGGTCGAGTATCACCTTTCCGTCTTTGAACCGCATCTGCAGCGTCGAAGGCAGCAAGCCGATAATCGGGTACTCTTTTTCCGATTTCAGGTAGGTGATTCTGAATTTTATTGAGCCTTCTTTTGTGCGTGTGCCCCGGCTATTGTGGTTGCAGCTGACGGAAAGCATGCAAACAAATAATGCGACAATAATCAGCCAACTGCCTTTTATATTGTGTTTTGCGTGATTCAATTTTTCGAGCGTTTTATAAGGGTAAAAGTATTATATATCTTTAAAAATATCGCTTTGAGGAGGCTTTTTTTTCAACAAAAAACGATGCGTTTTTATTTGTCGATGCGTTTCGAATTAAATAAGTGAGATACAGCTGGTTACTAAAAAACGGAAAGCCCGACTTTTGGTCAGGCTTCCATTTTGTATCAAGTAGTTTGATTACCACGCGAACATCGGGCGCGGCATCATCATTTCGTTCACTTCGGCTTTCACCTTTGCGATAACGCTCTCGTTTTCAGGGTCGGCCAGAACGCGGTCAATCATATCAACAATAATGTCCATATCCGATTCCTTCAAACCGCGGGTGGTGATTGCCGGTGTGCCAAGGCGCAGACCGCTTGTTTGCATTGCCGAGCGGGTGTCGAACGGCACAAGGTTCATATTCACTGTGATGTCGGCGGCAACCAACGCTTTCTCGGCCACTTTGCCGGTCAGTTCGGCGTATTTTGGGCGAAGGTCAACCAACATCGAGTGGTTGTCGGTGCCGCCCGAAACAATGTAGAAGCCTTTGTTCATCATACCTTTGGCCAAGGCTGCGGCGTTCTTCTGCACTTGTTTCTGATACTCTTTGAACTCTGGTGTGAGCGCCTCGCCGAAAGCAACGGCTTTGGCTGCAATCACGTGCTCGAGCGGTCCGCCCTGTTGTCCAGGGAACACGGCCGAGTTTATCAGGCTGCCCATCGAGCGGATTTCGCCTTTCTTGGTGGTTTTGCCGAACGGATTTGGGAAATCTTTGCCAATCAGGATGATACCGCCGCGTGGTCCGCGCAATGTCTTGTGTGTTGTCGATGTTACAATGTCGGCGTATTTTACAGGGTTGTCAAGCAGTCCTGCTGCAATAAGACCTGCAGGGTGAGCCATATCAATCATCAGCAGAGCGCCGCAAGCGTCGGCAATTTGGCGCATACGCTTGTAGTCCCATTCACGGCTGTAAGCCGAGCCACCACCGATAATCAATTTCGGTTTCTCGCGCATTGCCACTTCTTCCATTTCGTCGTAGTCAACACGACCGGTCTCCTTGTTCAAATGGTAGGCGCACGGGGTGTAAATCATACCCGATGTGTTCACTGCAGAGCCGTGCGAAAGGTGTCCGCCGTGAGCAAGGTCGAGACCCATAAATTTGTCGCCCGGTTTCAGCACTGCCAGCAGAACGGCAGCATTTGCCTGTGCGCCAGAGTGCGGCTGAACGTTGGCGTATTCAGCACCGTAGATTTTTTTCAGGCGCTCGATAGCCAGTGTCTCAACTTCGTCAACCACCTCGCAGCCGCCGTAGTGGCGTTTGCCCGGGTAGCCTTCGGCATATTTGTTGGTCAGGCACGAACCCATAGCCTGCATAACTTGGTCACTTACAAAGTTTTCCGATGCAATCATCTCAATTCCGCGCTTCTGGCGGGCGTACTCCTTGTCTATAAGGTCGAAAACAACATTGTCTCTTGTCATATCGATGTAAATGTTTGAATTATAATTATTTGTTATTCTTTTGATTCAATTGGGAACTGGCGGCGGAAACTCTCCTCGAGCGAGATGATAGTTTCGGTGCGCTCAACAATGTCGAGCCTTTGGAGCTTGTCCGACAGTATTTTACGCAGATGCTCGTTGTCGTGCGCCATAACTTTGATGAACAGTGAATAGTTACCTGTAACGTAGTGGCATTCAATGATTTCGGGAATTTTATATAGTTCCTCGGCAATGTCTTGATACAAGCAGGCCTTTTTCAGGTTGATGCCCACAAAGGCGCAGGTTTTGTAGCCCAGATTCTGCGGGCTGACAATGAACTCTGACCCGGTGATTATGCCGATGTTCATTAGTCTTTGCACACGTTGGTGCACCGCTGGGCCTGAAATGCCACATTCTCTCGCAACCTCCAGGAAAGGAGTGCGTGCGTTCTTCGATATAATTGACAGAATCTTTTTGTCGAGTTCGTCAATGTTCGGAGTACTGCTCATATTGATGAATTTTTATGTGCGGCAAAGAAAATCAATTAATCTGTATAAAACCGATGTCGACAGCAATTTTATTAACCAATTATGAGGCGTTGGGTTTCAAATTGTCACTTTTTGCGACCATTGGTTTATAAATGCGATTGGCAATAAAAAAGGCCGTCTGTTTCCAAACGGCCTTTCTGCGTCGATTATGAATTGTTTAAAAGTTAAATCCAATTCTGATAGTTGGTGAAGCAAGGAATCCGATGTTCTTGCAGTTGCCTGCATTTGGTTTTAGACCAGGCTCTTGTTTGTATACAACTGCGGCATAGGTGTATGAGAACAAATCGAATTGGCAACCGATAATCAATCCTCCATTGAATGAATAGTCAGCACCAAAAACAATAGCACCGCCAATGTTCCAAGTTTCAGCAAGCATTGGACCATTGTAGTATTCAGCATAATCGTAGATATACTGAATTTTGCTGCGGCCGTATGTTCCGCGAGCCCGTAACCCGAGATAAGGCTGTACGTTTCCGCCAGTGCTGATACAGAAGTCGCCGCCGATAAGTGCAGCATAATTCATGTTGGTGCGGTTGGGGGTTTCTCCATACGATGGAATGCCAGCGGATGAAACGCCGTAAGTTGCCGAATGGGCAGGATTTACGGTGCGATTGAAACCTCCGCCAACTATAAGCCTCATATTGGACGATAGATAAGCACCTGCTTCAAATCCTAAAACGGCGCCTTTGTCAGTCCAACTTGGCGATTTGGCTTCGGCAGAACTGCTAAAGCTGTTCGTCGCATCAATGTTTAGAAAACTGTTGTAGCCAACTGTTACGCCAAGGTAGATTGGCTTATCTTGAGCGCCAACCGTTCCTATACACGCCAACAATGCCAAAACAGCTATTGACAATATTTTTTTCATCTTTATACACATTTTTTTGTGTTACGATAGCATTATTCAGCTTTATTTAGAGAAATAATCGCTAGCTTTGTTTGCAATCATCTGCTGGAATGATATTTGATAATTTAGTTGTGCTATGATATTTTCATACTCTTTAATCATAGTCTCAACATCGGTATATGAGTTATTGACATTGTCAATACTTTCTTTCAAATCATTGATGTATTCATCCCATGCCTTTTCTTCGCCATACAAGTAATCGTTATAATCACGCTCACTATTAAAATCAGATCTGTTCATATAACTATAATCTGTTATCCAATTATAATCTTCATCGTAATAACTTCTGCTGTATAAAGTTTGCGAATAACGAGCAGTTTGTGCAGCTTGAATTTTTTTGTTGTAGTAATTTACTAAATAGTCGCGGGCTTCACCGTCGGTAATGATGCCGTCTTTCAAGTCATCCAATTGTCTCTGGTTGTATGACAATGTTGATTCGAGATTTTTAATCTCATTTACAGCGTCAGAGTACATGCTGATGTAAACTTTGTCGGCATTAGCCTTACGGATAGCTGTTACTTGTGCTGACTCTTCTTCGTCAATACACGATACAAACAATGCGCTCACGCAAAGAGCGCCGATTAACAAAATGTTTCTTTTCATTTTAAAAAAAAATTAATAAGTTAAATAATAATTAGTTAGTTACTTTTTTCCGGAACAGAAGGCTATTACTTTTCGGTTCTTTCAAAAATAGTATTGCAAATATAATTATTTATTTAATAAATATACAATACTTATACATGTGTCAACTTTCATGATTCCGTTTTCACGTCTTCTGTTTCTTCTTTTTTGCGGCCGGAAACAGCACGTTGTTCAGTATCAGCCTGTAGCCGGGTGAGTTGGGGTGCATTTCGAGGTTAGTCGGTTTGTCGCCTACAAAATGCTGATAGTCTTCGGGGTCGTGGCCGCCATAGAATGTCCAGGTGCCTTGACCATATTCGCCGTGGATGTATCGCGCCTCGCCGGCGGCTTTGTTCTCGCCCATAATCAGTACGTTGGGTTTTATCAGTTTTGAGTTGAAGGCGGTTGTCTGCCCCATAAATGCACGGATTGTGGTCTCGTGGTTTTGGCAGAGCATTGTTGGCACCTGGTCCCATTTAGCCGAGAATTCAAACAGAGTGAAATAGTCGTTCTCGCTGCTCACTTTGCGGTAGGTGGTGACATCGATGTCAGAGTATTCGTAAATCAGAGGGTTGCGCTCCAGAGTGAAATTCTGGAAGGCGAAGGTTTTGCTGAAGTCGAGTTTCTCTTGGGCTTGCGGGTCCATTCCGTCGCCGTCGTACATATACTCGCAGATGTCGGTTTGCTCGGCGGCCAAAGCTATGTCGTAAGAGTCGGTGGCTGAGCACATTGCAAACAGAAATCCGCCGTTGCCGACATATTGCTTTATGCTTTGCGCCACATATAGCTTTAGTTGCGATACTTTGTTGAATCCCAGTTTTTTAGCTTCGGCTTCGGCGTTGCGCACCTGGCTTGTGTACCAGCCCATGTTTTTGTAGGCGGCGTAAAATTTTCCGTACTGCCCTGTAAAATCCTCGTGGTGCAGGTGCAGCCAGTCGTATTGGCTCAGTTCGCCGTTCACAATCTCTTCGTCGTAAATCACTGTGTATGGTATCTCGGCGTAGGTGAGTACCATTGTCACGGCATCGTCCCAAGGCAGTTTGTCTTTGGGCGAATAGACGGCTATCTTCGGGGCTTTCTCAAGTTTCAGAGCATCCATGTTGACATCCTCGCGGGCAATGTCATTCAATATGCCAGTCACTTTGGCGTCGGCCAGTATCTCGTAGCTGACATTTCTGATAACACATTCGGTTTCAATCGCTTTGTCGTATTGAATCAAGAAACTGCCTCCGCGATAGTTAAGCAGCCACTGGGCGCTTATCTGGTTTTCGAGAACCCAATGGGCAATGCCGTAAGCCTTCAGGTGGCTGCTCTGGCTCTCGTCCATTGGAATCAGCAGGTAAGAGGCCTGTGCATTTGTCAGTCCCAGCAGCAGAATGAATATCAGTAATATTTTCCTCAAAGTAGCCACTATTGAAATTCAAATTTCAGAATTCAGAATATGATGTTTGCACTTAAAACTCTATGACTTATAACTTTTAACTTGAAAACTTAGAACGGAGCGTTACTCTCGTTTGGCAGCGAACCTGCTTTTGGCGTAGCCGGAGTGACAATGTCAAATTCGGTGTTGGGTGTGAATCCAGCGTTGATGTCGGGCTGGCTGTCGGCTGCAGCTGTGTTCATTCTCGATTGTATCACCATTGGTCCGACATCTTCGGGGTCGCAGAAGCGGGTGAACTGGCTCTTGAACTCCAGAATCACATCGTCGACAGCGCCGTTACGGTGCTTTGCCACAATAATCTCGGCCTTGCCAACGGTTGAGTTGCCGTTCTCGTCTGTCAGCAGTCCGTAGTATTCGGGGCGGTGGATGAAGATAACCATATCGGCGTCTTGCTCAATGGCACCCGACTCACGCAGGTCCGACAGCTGCGGACGTTTGTTGCCGGTGCGGGTCTCAACCTGCCGGTTCAGCTGGCTCAACGCTATAATCGGGATGTTCACCTCTTTGGCTATCGCTTTAAGTGAGCGCGAAATGGTGCTTATCTCTTGCTCACGGCTCTGCATCTTGTCGCCAGCGCTCATCAGCTGCAGATAGTCGATAATGGCTATTTTGACATTTTGCGTCTGCACCAGTCGGCGTATTTTTGAACGGAACTCGGTTATCGACAGCGACGGAGTATCGTCGATAAAAAGAGGCGCGTTTTCGAGCACTTTCATTTTTCCTTCAAGATGTTTCCATTGCTCTTTGCTCAGTTTGCCGGTTTTCAGCACCGGGCTTTCAATTTCGGCCTCGCTGCTTATTATACGGTTTACCAGCTGCACGCTTGCCATTTCGAGCGAGAACACAGCCACGCCTTGATTCTTTTCGACAGCCATGTTCCGAGCCATTGACAGCACAAAGGCGGTTTTTCCCATGGCCGGGCGGGCGGCAATAATTATCAAATCCGACGGTTGCCAGCCAAGTGTCAGTTTGTCCAGAGCATTGAATCCGCTTGGCACGCCGCTCAGTCCGTCCTCGCGTTTTGCCGCTTCTTGCAGTTGCTCGTAGGCCTGAGCCAAAACCACACTCACCGGCGTCACTTCTTTCTTCACATTGCCGGTCGACAATTCGAAAATCTCTTGTTCGGCGGAGTCAATCATGTTGGCCACGTCATCGGTGTCCTCAAAGCCCTTCTTCTGTATTTCGGCGCCAATCCGTATCAGTTCGCGCTGAGTGTATTTCTGCGCAATGATGCGGGCGTGATATTCGATGTGCGCCGTTGAGGCTATGCGGTTTGTCAGGTTGATAAGATATGCCGTGCCGCCAACATTGTCGAGCTCTTTGTTTATTTTAAGTTGATATGCCACGGTGTTTATGTCGATAGGCCTGTGCTCTTTCGACAATTGTATAATGGCTTCGAAAATCTTACTGTGCTCCTCTTTGTAAAAATGCTCGGGGCGCAATATCTCCGATATATTAAGGTATGCGTCTTTCTCAATCATCAGCGCGCCAAGCACCGACTCCTCGAAGTCAATGGCCTGGGGGGGCACTTTTCCGGTTCCTGCGAACAAACTCTCATTCGGTTCCTGTTTCTGTTGTACGAATTTCTTTGCCATAATTTTTTGTTTTTACGGTGTCAAAATTAAACCGAAATATTGCCCGCACGTTTAAATTATACGCTTATATTTATAAACAGAAATTATCGGTTTGGCTTTTATCGATTTAGAAAAGGCGAAACACTGATTTAACTGACGATTGAACATATTATAAACATTGTTGCTATGATAGTACATCCGAACGCAAAAATCAACATTGGACTGAACATTGTCGAGCGCCGTCCCGACGGTTTCCACAACCTTGAGACTCTTATGGTCCCGTTTGCTTTGTCCGACACGCTCAAACTGACGCACAACAAAAGCATCTACGCTAAGCATTTCGAGCTGGTGATTGACGGCCTTCCTGTCGATGGCTCGCTCGACACCAACCTTGTGAGCCGCGCCTATCATCTTTTGAATGCCGATTTTGTGCTGCCGCCTGTCAAGGCTGTGCTCGACAAGAAGATTCCAATGGGAGCGGGGCTTGGTGGCGGCTCGTCTGACTGCGCTTTTACCATTTCGGCTCTCAACAAGATGTTCGACCTTAACCTTTCCGTAGCGCAGATGCAGAAATATGCCTCGATGCTTGGCAGCGACTGCGCTCTGTTTGTCGAAAACAAGCCAGCTCTGGCCACCAGCCGAGGCGAGGTGCTGCAAACCGTCGATATCAATCTGTCGGCATATAAAATATTGATTGTCAAACCGCAGGTTCATGTCAATACGGCCAAGGCCTATCAGATGCTGACACCGCATGCGCCGCAGTATCATATTGCTGATATGCTTGATTGTCCACTTGAAGAGTGGGCGGGGAAGATTGTGAACGATTTTGAGGAGCCGATTTTCGAGATGTTTCCGGCTTTGCGCTCGATAAAAGAGGTGTTGTACGCTTGTGGCGCGTCCTACGCGTCGATGTCGGGTAGCGGCTCGGCTATCTATGGGCTTTTCCGTAAGCTGCCCGATAAAAAACAGTTTGAGGTTGACGGCAATTTTGTTTGGACAGGAAAATTATAAATCGTTTACGTTATTCCTCTCCGTTCATCCAAATGTCGAGCATTCGGCGGTCACGTTTGGTGGGACGACCGGCTCCGGGGTCACGGTGGCCATTGATATCGGCGCGCATAAGGTCGATTTTCAAGATTTCCTGCTCGGGTGTCAGGTCTTCGAGATATTCGGGCACAAGTTTTGCCGACACACGCGATTTGGGAATGCCTAGAATCTTGTATCGGTAAACAACCGGATTCTTCTTCACCTCAACAATCTCGCCAACCTTGATTGGTCGCGAAGCCTTCACTGGCATATCGCTAATGGTCACACGGCCTTTGTGGCAAGCGTCGGCAGCCATACTGCGTGTCTTGTAAAGCCGCACATCCCAAAGCCATTTATCGATTCTGATTTCGTCCATAATGGCGCAAAAATAGTAGAAATGATGAGAGTTTAGGGGTTAGAGTTAAGGTGGTTTTTGTGGACTATAATGCGCATTATGCTAAACGCAATGGAAATTAATATGGTAAAACAACTTTAGCCCCCCAAGCGACATTAGTTCTCTCCATAATAGTATATTTTATTATCGCTGCCTTTATTGAGAAAGAATCGTTTGCTAATCAAATTACTATCCCGAATTATTTCCCAACTATTGCCATAATAAACTTCTTTGTCAATAATGAAGATGGATAATGTATCGCCTCTATCTAGTTTTTTTGATTTTGAATCATTAAATCTATAATCGCGCAATTCGTGTTCATCTCGTGATTTGTCAAATTCAAAAACATAAGTTGTAATCTGGTCTGGTATCGAATCTTTAGAAACGTAATCTCCAAAAAGGACAATTTCCTTGTTTGAATAATTGTAAAATAGGAAACCTCGCCATTTATCCGTTGCAAAAAACTCAAAGGGGTCGTTACAACTACAAAATATTGAACCAAGCACAAGGATTAAAAATATCTTTTTCATAATCAATGGAAATAGAAAGTTTTGCCTTTTTTTTCTGACAATTCATATTACTAAAAACTCTCACGAAAATACTACGATTTCTGATTTATTTAACCCAATCCAATACCTACATCGTATTTTTCAAAAATATATTCTTATGCCCTTTGCCTTATGCCTTCTTGCCTAAAAAAACTATTTTTGACCGACAGAAAAACCGAGAACGATGTGCGGAATAGCAGGATACTACACAGCCAACGGCACCCCCGACCGCAGTCAGATTGAACTGATGACCAAGGTTTTGTACCACCGTGGCCCCGATGCGGGCGGCCACTATGTGGGGTCTAAAACAATGCTGGGGCATCGCCGTTTGAGCATTATCGACCTGAGCGACAAGGCTAATCAGCCGATGATGTCGCACTCGGGGCGGTTTGTGGCTGTGTTCAACGGCGAGATTTACAACTACCGCGAAATGGCTGCCGAACTAGGCATCGAAATGCGCACAACGTCTGATACTGAAGTGGTTGTGGAAGCGTTTGAGCAGTTGGGGCCGCAGTTTGTCGAGCGGCTGAACGGAATGTTCGCCATTGCCATCTGCGAAGTGGCCACGCAACGCATCTGGCTCTTCCGCGACCGAATGGGCATAAAACCCTTATTCTATTGCATTTACGACGGTTGT
>JAFZWI010000026.1 GCA_017617355.1 Salinivirgaceae bacterium
GGTGCCACGTACTTTTGCGGCAGCCGCAATGGTTGCCAAAATCTCGTCAACATAAGCGTAGTGCTCCTTGTCGGCCACTAAAATTTTAATGTTGTCGTTGTACTTTTCCATTTTTTCCAACAAATGTTTCGTCTTTTATTCCTGTATATTTATGCAATAACATTGAATATTCTTGCGGCTGCAAAAGTACATTGTAGTTTGAATTCGACAAACAAAAAACGTAATATTTTTTAATTCGATAATCGGTTGATTATTAGTCTGTTGTTTGATTTTATTCTTATGGGAAATCAGATATTGTCGAAATAATGTGTTTTTGCGTCAATAATGCTGATGATTGTCCGACAAACATTAATTTTGCAGACGGAAATATTAAAAACTACTCAATCTGACAATCAGCGCTTTATGATGAGAAAACTATTTTTTGCATTGATAATCGTCACTGCATCAGCCGGCGTTTCGGCTCAAAACGTGCAACTTCATTACGATTTTGGCAGCTTGTTGTATTCCGATTTGGACAGCGACCACGCCAATCGTTCGCCATACACTTCAACAGTTGAGATGTTCCATCCCGATGATTTTGGTAGCACCTTCTTCTTTGTTGATATGGATTACAACGACGGAGTTTCGGGTGCATATTGGGAGATTTCGCGTGAGTTGTGCTTTTGGAAAGGTTCGAGTCTTGAGTGGTTGTCGGCTCATTTTGAGTACAATGGTGGTTTGAGCACCGCAGTCGGCTCGTTCAATAATGCATATTTATTAGGAGCGACTTGTTCGGGACACAATAATGACTTTTCGGCCACGTGGTCGGTTAGCGCTATGTATAAGAACATTCCGCACACTAAGGACCGAGATGGTAACAACCAGACTCATAACTACCAGCTGACTGGAGTTTGGAATATAAGTTTGCTTGATAATTGGATGTTATTTTCGGGGTTTATTGACTTTTGGAGTGAGCCGCGTCCCTGGCAGAATACAACCCATATTTTGTTGGCGGAACCGCAAATATGGTTGAATCTGAATAAGATAAGCCGAATGGAGAAGGTGAATTTGAGCGTTGGCTCGGAGGTTGAATTGTCGAACAATTTTGTGAGCAAAGGGTTCTATGCAGTGCCAACCTTAGCCGCAAAATGGACGTTTTGATTTTTTTTTCAGCCTTGGATATGGTTTTCTCGTCAAAATGAGTAATTTAGACATATTATTTGGTTTGTGTCGAACGCTTTTGTTAAACCTTTAAAAACTATAGAATATGAAAAAACTTTTTCTTGCAGCATTGGTTCTTTTGTCAGTTGAATCATTTGCTCAGACGCATGTTGTACAAGGTTCAGTTTTCGTTTTCGATTCGCTTAAAGTTGCTAATCTCGAGATTGTAGCAGCAAAATCGAAATCTAAAGTACGTAGTGATTCTCTCGGAAATTATTCAATTGTTTGCAATGACAAGGATATGCTTCAGTTTAAGAGTAAACTGTTTGGTGTAAAGCGTATTAAGATTGATAAAAATGTTGCGAACCCTTTGGATGTTCATTTGAAATCGCTTCAGACAAAAGAAGAAGTGGAAATGGCAATCGGTTATGGTCATATCAGGGAAAAAGATCGTACATCGGCAATGAGACATTTGGAATCGAAAGGTCGTTATGGTCGTTTCAATAGTATGGTTGATGTACTGAAAGCCTATGATCCAAGTTTGCTTTTTTTGAACGACAATTGTGTTGTGATACGAGGTATCGGTACGGTTTCGCAATCGGCAAGTGCCAGTTGCGCACTAATATTAATTGATGGTGTGGAGGTTGATAATTTTTCCGATCTTAATCCGCAATTAGTTGATAAAGTTACGATACTTAAAGATGCCAGTTCATCAGCAATTTATGGTGTAAAAGGTGCAAACGGTGTGATTCTAATAAGCACAAGAAAATAGGGGATTAGCCCTCTAAATCATAGTCGTTTAGAACATTTGTCAAACAAAAATCCCCGACTAATTCGGGGATTTTCTTTTATGTAAAAGTTTGTTTATGAGCTTTATTTACCTTTTTTAACTCTTGCACCAAACACTTTTCCGGCTTTTGCATAAGCCTCGCCAACGCGGCTTGCAACAGAAAAGTCATCACCCCAGAACGTTGTGCCAGGCGCTTTCAGAATCTGGACAGTGGCAACTTCGCTGTTCGATGATGTCTCTATAATTCTGATTGTTACGTTGATAAACGCATCTTGGCGCATAACCCCCACATTGAATCCTGGCTCAAAAAAGTCGGTGTTTACCACAATGTTATATGCTTGCACCTCATCTTTGCAGATAATGTCGCTGTATTTCGAAAACAGCTCGCAGAAACGGATTGGGTAAACATTCTTTTTGTCGCTTTCCCAAGCTGCCAGCCATTTGTCGCCGCGGCCGGCCTCTTTGTTGTTGTAGTCCGTCGTTTTTTTGTTGATGTAGTCAGCCTCGCTCATCTTCCCGACGGTCATGTCGTTGTAGGTGAAGTTGAAGCTGACGGCGTCGATACCACTCAGACATTTCAGGTCGCCTTTCACAATCACTTTTTGTGCCGATGCATACATGCACGCGCACAGGCCAAAAGCCAATAATGCTATTTTCTTCATTGTTTATGTGTTTTAGTAATGATAAAGGTAGATGTTTTTCTTTTCGATTATACGTGTTGTTGTTTATGTGTAATGTCTTGAAAAACAGATAATTGTAGTTGCTAGCTGAAAAATCTTCAAAAAATATTTGCTTGTTACCGTTTGGTAACATACTTTTGTAACCGAAAGGTAACATAAATGATTGTACTATGAATAAGAATAGAAGTCAGACGGAGCAGCGCATACTTGAGGCAGTCGGAAAGATTGTCGAGAGTGAGGGCTTCGAGGCTGTGGGTGTAAATGCCGTGGCAAGCGTATCAGGAGTGTCGAAGGTGCTTATTTACAGGTATTTCGGCTCAATTGAACAATTGCTTGCCAAATATATAGAGGACAATGACTATTGGCTCAATTCGGAATTTCAGATTCCACAACACGACAATGTGAAGGAGTTTTCGAAGTCGGTTTTTCGCGCATATATTGATATGGTACGGAAAACGCCCGCGCTGCAAAAACTCTACCGTTGGGAACTTACCACAAACAATCCGGCCATCGAAAAACTGCGTGAACGCCGCGAGCAGATTGCGCTTGGCATCATCAATGCAGTGAGTCGGCAGTCGGGGCAGAGCCTTGAACGCGTGGCTGGCATATCAACGCTTGTAACGGCCACAGTACCATATCTTTGTGTCCTCTCGGAGAATTGCAAGGTATACAACTCGTTTGACATAAGTAGCGATTCGGGTTGGGATAAGTTGCTGGAAACTATTGATTTTATGCTTGATAAAATACTCGATTAATATGGAAAATCTCACTTTTTTTGAAATCGCGAAAATCTTGATTTCGTTTGCTATTTGCGCTCCATCTGGGCATAATTCACAGCCGTGGAAGTTCCAAATTGTTGGAAATACGATAGTTATCTCGCCCGATTTTACGAAGCGGCTGTCGGTCGTCGATTCGTCGGACAAAGAGTTGTTCATCAGTCTAGGCTGCGCACTCGAGAATATGCAGATTGCCGCCACCAACTACGGCTACCTGTCGGAGTACGATTACACTGACGGGAAGATTGTGGTAACTTTCACAAAATCGGATAATTGTGCGGTTGACACGCTTTTCAGTCATATAAAAGAGCGGCACACTTACCGTGGAAGTTTCACTGGCGAGAAAATTCCGCAGGAGCAGATTGATGCGCTAAAATCGATTGATAATGAGAATGGTGACTGTATTAGGATTTTCGAGTCGGGCACACCGCAAGCCGATTTTATCTGCCGCCAAATATCGGAGGGCAACACTATTCAGATGAGCGATACGGCTTTTAAGCGCGAGCTTCTTTCGTGGATGCGGTTCAATAAAAAACACATCGCGCAGACGCATAATGGCTTGTGCTACAATGTGCTGGGCTTCCCGGCAACACCGCAGCCAATGGGTCGCACAATTGTGAAAATGGCTTTGAATCCGAAATCGCAAAACAAAACCGATGACAAGGTAAATGCTTCAGCATCACATTTTTGCATACTATGCAGCAATGGCACTTCGGAGAAAGATTACATCGCCCTTGGCAAAACGCTTGAGCGAGTGTTGCTTACGGTTTGCGGCTCGGGGCTGTCGTATAATTTCAGCA
>JAFZWI010000027.1 GCA_017617355.1 Salinivirgaceae bacterium
ACCGACGCGCTCGGTGGCCGCGGAATCTTCGGTGTGGAAATGTTTGTCAAAGGTGACGATGTGATTTTCAGCGAAGTTTCGCCGCGTCCGCACGATACGGGTATGGTGACAATGATTTCACAGGACCTGTCGGAATTTGCACTGCACGTACGCGCCATTCTTGGTTTGCCAATCCCGAACATCGCCTTCCACGGACCATCGGCTTCAAAGGCAGTGGTAGTCTTCGGCGACAGCCAAAACGTGAAGTTCAGCAACCTTGAAGAAACGCTTGCAATGCCCGACACGCAGATGAGAATCTTCGGCAAACCCGAAGTTCACGAACATCGCCGTATGGCCGTGCTGCTAGCTCGCGGCAACTCGATTGAAGAAGCCAAAGAGAAGGTTCGCAAAATGTACGACACACTAAAGGTTGAGAAATAGGCATTAGTAATTACGAAACCGTATCATATTCAAAAAAGCTCTGCTGCGGCGGGGCTTTTTTTGTTTGATTGGAACAACAATTGGTTGCTTCCCAATCTTCCCTCGTCATCCTATTGACATGCGCAGTGCGCACTTCGCTCATAAGCGGAACCTTTACTTTTTCGAGGGTATGGTGATATATGAAGCCGATTTTTTCTTGTGCGCGTTTCGATTTCAAGTTGCCATCGTAATATCCGCACCAGACGGCTGTAACGTTCAATTGTTCAAAAGCATAGCGGATAAGGCTGCGTGAGGCTTCGGGCGCATAGCCGTGGCCCCAGTGCGGCACACCAACCCAAAAACCAAGTTCAAGTTCGGTCTCGCCAATCGGATAAACGCCTTCGCCGTTGCGCATAAGGCCTATGCTACCAATTGGCTCGTTGCTGGTTTTAAGCACAATGGCATATGTTTCTGGTTTCGAGAGCACTGCGTGGATAATCTCGCGGCTGTCCTCAACGCTAGCGTGTGGTGGCCAACCGGCAATAGGGCCAACCTGCGGGTCGCTGGCGTAGCGATAAAGACTCTCGGCGTCGCTATCTAGCCAAGGACGTAAAATCAGACGGTCGGTTTCGTGAATCATTGGAAGTTTCCTTACCAAATAACAGTCTTCAGAGAGTCAGGCAGATAGTAGCGGTCGCCAGGCTTCACATCGAAGGCTTTTACGAAAGCCTCAACACTTGGTAGCGGACCTTCAACTCGATAGCAACCTAACGAGTGCGGGTCGGTTTGAGTACGTTGGAGAATGGCCTCATCGCAGATAATCTGGCCCCACACCTGCGCATAAGATACGAAGAACCGCTGGTCAGGAGTTAAACCGTCGATTGTGGCCGACTGATTTTTCCATTGTTCGGTTTTGCTGAAAGCGGTGTATGCTATGTTCAGTCCTCCAAGGTCGGCAATGTTTTCGCCCAATGTGAACGTGCCGTTTGCATGCATAGTATCTATTACAATGAATGAGTTGAACCTATTGACCAAGGTCTGTGCTCGCTCTATGAATTTACGGTTGTCATCTTCAGTCCACCAATCGTTTATGTTACCGTTTTTATCATAATAGCGACCAGCATCGTCGAAACCGTGAGTTATCTCATGCCCTATTATAGCGCCAATAGCACCATAATTTATAGCGTCATCGCCATCGGCATAGAAGAACGGCGGTTGCAATATTGCCGCAGGGAATGCTATCTCGTTCATCTCCGCCATGTTGTATGCATTGACTGTTTGCGGTGACATTAACCATTCTTCTTTGTCAACGGGTTGCCCCACTTGTTTTATTTCGTATTCATACTTGTATTTCAAGATGTTAAGTTTATTAATTACAAATGTCCCGCCTACTTGGCATCCCGAATAATCGAACCATTTGTTAGGATAACCAATTTTAACACTGATTGCGGCAAGTTTTTCCTGCGCTTTGGCCTTTGTGGCATCGCTCATCCATTCAAGATTATCAATGCGCTCACTTAGGGCTACACGAAGGTTTGCGACCAATTCCGTGGCGCGTTGTTTGGCTTGCGGTGGGAAGTATTTCTCTACATACAACTGACCAACGGCCTCATCCAGAAATCTGCTTGTAGCCGACAAAACACGCTCCCACCGCGGTTTTTGCTGCAATTTGCCGTCCATAATTTTACCGTAGAATTCGAAATCCTGATTTTCGAAATCAGAACTCAATGAAGTTGCACAATTGTTTATCGCACTCCATGTCAGATAGTTCTGCCAATCAGCGATAGATGTCTGCTGTATTATATTGTTCAACTTCGACATAAAATCCGGTTGCGACACAATCACCGAATCGGGTATAGGGCAGCCTATCTTCTCAAAGAATCGGTTCCACTCAATTATGTTCGTCAGAGCCGTCAATTTGGCGATGTCCATTTTATTATATAAGGCAAATGGGTCGCGCAGTTGCTCCTTGTCCATTGACACTTGCGCCAATTTGCATTCAACATCAAACACGCGTTCTGCTGATTTTGCAGAGTTTACACTATCCTGTCCGAGTAATTGGAACATTTTAGCTATATGTTTTTTATAGGCCTCACGAATGTTGCTAAAGTATTCGCCGCTTTGCAAATAATAATCCTTGTCGGGCAGACCAAGTCCATTTTGGTCAATGTAAAGAATATTCATTGAACTGTTTTTCCCGTCGATGCTACAATTGGCGTAAAAAGGAGTTGTAATGTTATAGAAATGGAAAAACGCAAACACATCCTGCAAATCTTTGAAGTTTTTGATGTTGTTAATTGTGTCGAAAAGGAATTGTACAGGTTCTATTCCTGCATTGTTAATGGCTGCTGTATCCATTCCACTATTGTAAAACATAGCGATTTTTTCGGCATTCGACCCTGTTTTCTGCTTGTGAGAGCTTAAGTCTTCGAACATTGTACGCAGACGCTGGTTGTTCAAATCATTCAACATGTCGAAAACACCATAACGGTTTTTGTCTTCGGGTATTTTGGTATTAGCCAGCCAACTGCCGTTTGCATATTTGTAAAAATCTTCGGCAGGATTAACCGTCGTATCCATGTTGTCAACATTGAGCGTTTTTTGCTTTGCGTTGTTTGAACATGCCGTCACAAATAGAGCTATTGACAGTAATATTATTGTTCGTTTCATTGCGATAATTAGTTTTTAGCCCTCAAAGATAATCACATATCGGCTCTTTGTAACAAACATTTTGGTTTTTAAATATTTAAACATTTTTTGAATAGATACAATATTGATAATCAGTATTTTAATGATTGTTAATAACTTTGTTATAATCTAAAATTTGGTGCCCTTTACACGTATCGAAACGTAGATAATTTTGTTGACGAGGGTTGAATAATTGAAACAAATCAACTTCCGACACCTCAAAAAAACTTAACTTTTTTTAAAACAATGTTCTGTGATATCAGGCGGGCTTTTCGGGTCAGTCTGATAAAAAACAGGCGCGAAAATGAGATAGAAAATGTATTGTCATGATGTTGACATAGTGTTACAGGAAGTGCCAGGACAGATAAGCGTCTGCTTCTCCATTTCGGGCTGTCCACTGCATTGCAAGGGCTGCCACTCGCCATTCCTTTGGAAGGAGGGCAACGGCGAGCTGCTGACCGACGAGCGCTATCTCAGCATATTGAACCAATACCGCGGCTACGCCAACTGCGTGCTTTTTATGGGCGGCGAGTGGCATCCCGAGGAGCTGACACACAAACTGGCTCTAGCGCGCGATTTGGGTTTCGAGACATGCCTCTACACAGGACGCGAGCAGGTTGAGCCGGAGATAATGTCGGAGCTGACATGGGTTAAGACGGGTCCGTGGATTGAGTCGCTTGGCGGTTTGACAAGCCCCACAACAAACCAACGTTTCGTTGAAGTAAAGACTAATAAACTATATAATAATCACTTTCTAACTAAAAACATGTAAGGCTTATGATGCGGTTAACAGAAGACCAGTTACGGTCGAAGGCTCAATTTATCAAAGAGTACATCGGGGCGACAAATGCAGCCGATGGTTCAAAAATGGATGCCAATGCCAATGTCACTTCAAAAAACATTGCGACAATGGAGTCGGAGTTGAACAAAGACATCAACATTCAAGTGAATCGTTTCCTTGTAAAAGAAAAAATCGCCGAATTGTTCGGACAGGAGACGGCCGACGAATACATCCGTCAGATTGAGTCACACGAAATCTACGTCCACGACGAGACTTCGCTGAAACCTTACTGCGTGTCAATCAGCATGTTCCCATTCCTGCTCGACGGTCTGACCAAGTTGGGCGGCGAGAGCCTTAAGCCGAAACACCTTGAGAGCTTCTGCGGCGAATTCGTCAACCTTACATTCGCTATCAGCTCACAGTTTGCCGGCGCTTTGGCAACTGTCGAGTTCCTGATGTATTTCGACTATTTCGCACGCAAAGATTATGGCGACAACTATCTAGAAACGCACCAATATATTATTGACAACCACCTGCAGCATGTGGTCTTCGCTGTAAATCAGCCTGCTGCCGCACGTGGTTATCAGTCAGTGTTCTGGAACATATCAATCTTCGACAAGGAGTATTTCCAAAGCATCTTCGGCTCGTTTGTTTTCCCAGATATGACCGCACCTAACTGGGATACTCTCGACAAGCTGCAGTGGCACTTCATGCGCTGGTTCAACAAGGAACGCACCAAAGCCATTCTGACCTTCCCTGTTGTAACAGCCGCCATGCTTGTTAAAGACGGAAAGCCTGTTGACCAGGAATTTGCCAACAAAGCCGCACAAGAGCTGAGCGAGGGCAACTCGTTCTTCATCTACCAGTCGGAGAATGCCGATAGTCTTGCATCGTGCTGCCGTTTGCGTAACGAATTGTCGGACAATACTTTCAGTTACTCGCTTGGCGCCGGTGGCGTTTCGACAGGCTCTGTAAATGTCATCACCTTAAATATGAACCGTCTGGTTCAACAGGGCCGCGATTTAAGAACTGAAATCTGGAAAATCATCAAATATCAAGTTGCATACCGCAAAATTATCGAGCAATATGTTGAGGCTGGATTGCTTCCGGTTTACTCGGCCGGCTTCATCTCACTCGACAAGCAATTCTCGACAATCGGCATCAACGGTATGGTTGAAGCTGCCGAGAGCCAAGGCATTGCAGCCCGCAACACTAAGGAGTACAAAGAATTTGTGGCTAAACATCTGAAAGTGATTTACGAGGTTAACAAAGAGGCCAAGAAACAGTTCGGTTGCATGTTCAATACTGAGTTTGTTCCGGCAGAGAACCTCGGCGTGAAGAACGCTAAATGGGATAAGAAAGACGGTCTGTTCGTGCCACGCGACTGCTACAATTCGTACTTCTACCCTGTTGAGGACCCGTCAATCAACATCTTGGACAAAATCAGCCTTCACGGCCGCGACATCATACAGTATCTTGACGGTGGTTCGGCTCTGCACTTGAATCTTGAAGAGGCTCCGACAAAAGAAGGATTCCTTCGTTTGCTTGAGGCTACTGCCAAAGCTGGTTGCAACTACTTCTGCTTCAACATCAAAATCACCATTTGCAACGATTGCAAATACATCGACAAACGCACTCTGCAGAAATGCAGCAAATGCGGCTCGACCAACATCGACTATGGCACACGCGTCATCGGCTACCTGAAACGTGTATCGAACTTCAGCTCGGCACGTCAGGCAGAGCACAACCTGCGTTATTATCACAAATCGATGCTTAACCGCACAATTGAGGATAATGTTTGCGAACAAAATGTTGCAAACGAGACTGTTAAAGAGACAGTGGCCACAGAAAAAATGGCGACAACCGAAGCTTAGAAATCAGGTTAGAAAATATGATTGTTGAAGCCGCGAATCCGAAAGGGTTTGCGGCTTTTTTTATTCGGACTATCCAAGCTCCACCACCGTTATTCCCGCGCCGCCAAAATCGACGTGCTCGTCGCGGACGTTGGTCACCACATCGACGGTTTGCAGATACTGCCGCACCACGTGGCGCAGGATGCCGTTGCCTTTGCCGTGCAGGATTTTTACTTCGAATGCGCCAACCATCACCGCCTCGTCGATGAAGGCGGCAACCTTGCCAACAGCTTCCTCGGCACGCATTCCACGCACATCGAGTCCCGGCTTGAACGACAACCGCCGCTGGTTCAGCTCGTACGACTGCTGCAGGCTGCTCTGGCGCACGCTCTTGCGGATTTTCCGTTTCTCATCGTCGGTCAGGTGTTGCAACTTACTGATTTCAACATTCATATACAAACTGCCGAATGCCACCACGGCGTTTTTCCCGTTCAGTTCCATAATCTCGCCCACAGTTGTCTGGCCCTCGATTCTGACGGGCATTCCGATGGTGAAATCCAATTTTCGCTCCTCAACAACATCGGCGGCTTTCAGTTGCTCCTGCTGCTTCGTTTTCGACGACTTGACACGATTCTCACGCTCTTTCAGTTTTCTGATTTTCTGCAAGATACGTTCCTCTTCGGCATCGTTGGCCTGCTCGGTAGCTTGTTTGAAATCGTCGATTTGCTGACGCGCCTCTTTGGTTTTCTGCTTGTCGGCCTGCGACTCCTTAATCTGCCGTATAGCGTTCTCTATCAGTTTGTTCGATTCCGAAATAATATGCTTTGCATCGTCTTTTGATTTGGAAATCAACTCTTTGCGCAGACGTTTAGTCTCGTCGAGTTCTCGTTTTTCGGTTTCCATCATCTCCTCTAGACGACGTTCTATCTTTCTGATATTCTCACGCTTGCGCTCCCAGTAATATTTGTCGCGGGCAATCTCGCGCAGGTGCTTGTCGAAATTCAGGTGGTCCTCGCCAACCTTGCTTCGCGCATCATCTATCACATCTTGCGGCAGACCAATCTTGTAAGCAATCTCGAAAGCGAAACTGCTGCCTGGCTTGCCGGCCTCCATCACAAACATCGGCTCCATACGATTGGTGTCGTAAAGCATTGCGCCATTGACAATTCCGTCGTGGCCGGCAGCAAAATGCTTCAGATTGGTGTAGTGGGTTGTTATCACCCCGAAAACCTTGGCCGTGTTGAGTTTGTCGAGAATGGCCTCGGCAATGGCACCACCCAACATTGGCTCGGTTCCAGTGCCAAACTCGTCGATAAGAATCAGCGTGCGATTATCGGCATTCTTCACAAAATGCTTCATATTAAGCAGATGCGAACTGTATGTACTCAAGTCGTTGTCGATGCTCTGCTCGTCGCCAATGTCGATGAAAATATTCGAAAAAATGCCAACACGGCTGTTTTGGTCAACAGGTAGCGGCAGTCCGCATTGAAGCATATATTGCAGTAAACCAACCGTTTTCAGACATACCGACTTGCCACCAGCGTTTGGTCCACTGATGACCAAAATGCGGTCGGTGGTGTTCAGGCTGATGTTGAGCGGCACCAGAGTGCGTCCGGCTTCGCGGAAAGCCTCTTGCAGAATGGGATGCCGCGCGTTCTGCCAGTCGATGAGCGGCTCGTCGGCCAGTTGCGGCACGGTGGCTCCAATTTGCAGCGCGTAACGTGCCTTGGCGCGTATGAAATCGATGATTCCCAAGAACATAAGCGCATCGTCA
>JAFZWI010000028.1 GCA_017617355.1 Salinivirgaceae bacterium
TCGATGCCAACCGCGACCAGATGTTCCGTCGCTCGGCCGATGTATTCCTGAAGTTCGCTCGCACTCAGAACGCAATGCGCGCAATATTCATCAAGGAATCGGACCTTGCCGATATTGAAACTTTCAAGACAAAGTAAAAAAGGGTTATTATAAGTTTGAACGTGAAAGCCGGTTACCGAGGAGGTAATCGGCTTTTGTTTATGTTTCAAACAGATAAACTAATCAACCAATAATAATCATTGCGGCAAACAAAACCGACATCAGTAAGGTTGACAGAGACAGTTTTTTCAGTTCGGGGTCGATAGTTTTGACATTGGTGCAGATGAAAATACGTATGCCGTGCATTAGCAGCAGAACCGACGGCAGCAGAATCCATAAGAGCTGAATCGGTTTTTTGTCAGCTAAAATGAAAACAACAAAAGCCGATACGCCTAACACGCACAATGCCAGATGATAAAATTGACCGAATTTCACTCCCAACTTGACAATAATGGTCCGTTTGCCGGTCTTGGCATCTGTCTCGGCATCGCGCATATTGTTGATATTCAGCACTCCCATTGACAGAAAACCGATGCCGAAACCAAGAACCAGTATCTGCCACGTAATCTGCTGACAGATAATATAATACGAGCCAATAGTAGTTGCCCAACCAAAAAATACAAGCACCATGACATCGCCAAGGCCGCGATAGCCGTATGGGTTGCGCCCCATAGTATAACGCAGCGCCGCAATGATTGTGAGGATTCCAAAAGCCAGAAAAGCCCAGAAGTTGACATCGAGGCCGAAAGCTGTGTAAAGCATAGCCACTCCCGACAGAAAAGCAATAACGGCAGCGGCTGTAACCCCGTATTTCATCTCCTTAAGCGTCAATCCGCCCGACTGCAATCCACGCTGCGGCCCCACGCGCTCGGCGTTGTCGGTGCCATGCTCATAGTCGCCCACATCGTTGGCAAAATTGCTCAACACCTGCAGCAAAATGGTTGTCAGCATCAGAAGACCGAACAGCAGAGCATTGAAACCGACACTGCTGAAAGCCAATGCCGAGCCCACAATAATGCCCGAAACCGAAAGCGGCAATGTCCGCAACCGCGCAGCCTGAATCCAGAGTTTTAGCTTCATGATGAAAGGGGAAAGTTTAGAGTTTAGAGTTTAAAGTTTAAAGTTTAGTGATTAGTGTTTAGTGATTAAAGTTTAATGTTAAGTGGGGAGTTTAAAAGTTTAAGGTTTAGATGTTTAGAAGTTCAGTGTTAGTGTTATCATTTTCGTTCTTATCACTCAGTTCATTCCACACAAGCGCGCTAGCGCCGAGAATGGCGGCATCGTCGCTTAGTTGCGAGGGAATAATTTTCACTTTGTTTTTGAACATATTAAGCATATTCTGCTCCATATGGCGGCGTGTTGGTTCAAGCAGGATATCGCCGGCTTTAGCAAGGCCGCCAAAAATGATGAACGCCTCGGGGCTGGTAATGGTTGTAACATCGGCTAAGGCGCGTCCTAAAACGGCGCCGGTGCGCTCAAACACCTCGCAGGCAATAGCATCTCCCCGGCCTGCAGCCTGTGACACCATAAGCGCTGTCAGTTCGCTGTTGGGAATGCGGCGAAGCTCGCTGTCGATATTGCGCGTGGCAAGCAGCTCGGTGGCTGTACGAACCACACCAGTTGCCGAAACGTAGGTCTCAAGGCAGCCTTTGCGTCCACAGCCACAATCGCGGCCGTCAGGTTTGACAATAATATGGCCCACCTCGCCGGCAAAACCGTCGTGCCCGTAAAGCAGTTGGCCGTTGACAACAATGCCGCTGCCAAGCCCGGTTCCAAGCGTTATCTCGATGAAGTTTTTCATGCCTTTGGCGGCTCCGTAAACCATTTCGCCAATGGCGGCGGCGTTAGCGTCGTTGGTCAGAAAAACAGGCTTTCCGAACAGTTTTTTGAACATTGCGGCAATCTCAACCTTGCCCTTCCAACGCAGATTTGCCGCATTCTCGATGCAGCCGTTGTAATAGTTGCCGTTGGGTGCGCCAATGCCCACTCCCACTATATCACAGGGCTTTTCCGCAATCTGCGCAGCGGCCTGCATGATTTGCCGGAACACCTCATTCGCATAGTCTTCAACCCTCTCGTGCGTCTGGGTTTTAACTGAACCTTGCGCATATATTTTGCCATTCTCATCGACAAGACCGAATGCTGTGTTTGTGCCGCCTATATCTATTCCAACAGATAGTTTCATAGTTGAAGTTTAAAGTTAAGTATTTAGAGGTAAAAGGTTAGAAGTTAAAAGTTTAGTGTTTAATATTTAGTGTCAGTGTTAGTGTCAGTGTTTTCGTTTTAGTTATCGTTCTTCCTCATGTTTATAATCGAATGTTATGGCAAAAACGATAGCCACAACAAGCGCAAATCCGGCAAAAATGTACCATGCTGTTGACCAGCCTGCCATGACATCAAACTGCTGATTGGCGGCTGACGGCTGATAGACGAAATGATTGACAACCGCGCTGGCGCAATACGAACCAATGGTGGCTCCAAGTCCGTTTGTCATCATCATAAACACGCCCTGCGCGCTCGAGCGGATGCCTTCGTCGGTGTTTCTATCGACGAAAAGAGAGCCGCTGATGTTGAAGAAATCGAACGCCACGCCATAAACAATCATCGACAGGATGAACAACCAGACGCCGTCGGACGGGTTGCCAAGGCCGAAGAAACCAAAGCGGAACACCCAGGCAAGCATCGATATGAGCATCACCTTCTTAATACCGAAGCGTTTTAAAAAGAACGGTATCAGCAAGATACAAAGCGTCTCAGATATCTGCGACAACGAGCTCAGCATAATGTTGTGCTTTACGGCAAACGAGTCGGCATAAACCGGATTTTTGCCGAAATCGCCAAGGAAAGTGCCTGCAAATCCGTTAGTTACCTGCAAGCACATGCCCAACAGGAACGAGAAGATGAAGAAAAGGCACATCTTCTTCTGCTTGAAAAGTGTGAAAGCGCGCAGTCCGAGCGCCTCTACTATCGAAGCCGACGACTTGCCGCCATTGACCGGGCAAGCGGGAAGCGTGAACGAATAAACAGCCAGCACCCCACCCCATATTGCCGACACAAACATCTGCATGTAGTTGTTTTTGAAGCCTGTAAGGTCGACAATCCACATTGAGATGATGAAGCCGATTGTGCCGAAGACACGAATGGGTGGAAAATCGCGCACCGTGTCGAGTCCAGCACGTGTCAAAGCATTGTACGACACTGAGTTACCTAGTGCGATTGTCGGCATAAAAAACGCTACGCTAACGGCATAGAACGGGAACAGCTGCCCAAAAGTGACACTGTCGCCGTAGCGAAGCCCCATGTATCCGGCCAAAGCCATAAACAAGGCCGCCAGAGCGTTACAGATGCCCAGAAGTTTCTGCGCCGGAATCCATTTGTCGGCCACAATGCCGATGAGTGCCGGCATAAAAAGCGAAACTATGCCCTGAATGGCAAAAAACGAGCCTATTTGCGGCCCCATTCCCACTCTGCCCAGATAGATGCCCAGCGAGCAGAGATAAGCGCCCCAAACGGCAAAAATCAGGAAGTTCATCGCTATCAAGCGCGATTTCAATAAAGCTGAGTTCATTTTATTTTTGATTTTCGATTATTGATTTTTGATTATTCTGATGTGGCGGCGCGGCTTTCTTCGGTTTGTACTTGCCAAGTTTCTTGGCCTTCTCCCACGCGGCCTTTTTAGCCTCGTACTCCTCGTAATGTCGCTCTAAATAATTGTCTGCCATAATATTACTGTCGATTTACAATGTCGGTTTAAAAACATAAACTGAATACGTAAACGTAAACAAAAATCGGAAACCAAAATCGGAAACTGACGGCACAAACTAAAAAACGGCATTAATTTACAGCATCGCTAACCGATAAAAAATCCAATTTTATTGAGAAAAACATCGTGTTTCGTCTATCAGAAAATGAATTGAAACATTTTTGTAGGATATTAGCGAGCGAATTAAATCACATTAATATGAATAAATCGAACATTATTATGGCATGTGCTCTGACCTTGATGGCGACTGCATGCAACAAGGTGAACCCGACATCGGACCCGGCGCTGAAACCGCAACCCGGACAGTGCCGCAATATGCTTCTTGAGGCTGGCTACACTCAGGAACAAATCGACGCCAAGCTGAACGAGACTTTCTACAATCTGTTCGAAGGCGAGAATAAAATCTATTTTGAGGTTGAAGACTCGATGGCCTACATCTCCGACATCAAGAATAACGATGTGCGCACCGAAGGCATGAGCTACGGTCTGATGATTGCCGTACAATGGGATAAGCAAGAGATGTTCAACAAGTTATGGCGTTGGACAAAGAAATATATGCAGCACCAGAGCGGACCGCGCGAGGCTTATTTTGCCTGGAGCTGCAAGATAACTGGCGAACAGAACTCTCCCGGCTCAGCATCTGACGGCGAGTTGTATTTCATCACATCGCTTATTCTGGCATCGAACCAGTGGGGCAACGATGGCGAATTCAATTATTTAGGTGAGGCACAGCGCATTCTGAATGCAATGTTCTCGCACAAAGGCTATAACGAGAATCCGGGATTCCGCCCGTTTGGGCAGCGTCCGCCGCAAAATGCCGACGGCCAAAAGCCTGATGGTCAGAAACCAGACCGCAAACCCGGCGAAGGCCCGCAACACAAGCCAGGCGAGGCACCGCAGATGCCAGCCTTCCGCCCCGGCATGAAATTCCCCGAGCCTGAGATTCTGAACCTTATCAACACAAAAGAGATGCTGATAACCTTTGTGCCCGATGGCTTTGGCGCAGGCTACACTGACCCGTCGTATCACATTCCGGCCTTCTACGAGATTTGGGCTAAATACGCTGAAGACGGCCGCTCCGACTTCTGGATGGAATGTGCCCGCAAATCGCGCGAGTATCTGCACAAGGCTTGCGACTCAATAACCGGCCTCAATCCCGACTATTCGAACTACGACGGCTCGGTTATGGCACCGATGATGCGCGGCGACTGGGGCGCAAAATTCCGCTTCGACTCGTGGCGCGTGCCAATGAACATCGCTCTTGACTACACATGGAGCGGCGCCGACGCCGACTGGCAGTTCGACTACGGATACCGCATTCAGTCGTTCTTCCGCAGCCAGGGCGTAAGCACATTTGTCGACCAGTACAACCTCGACGGCACACCTGTTGAAAATGTTGCCGCTGCCGGCGGATACACGGCTCTGCGCCACTCTATCGGCCTTGTGGGCACTGTTGCCGCCGTGTCGCTGACACAGCCGCTGCGCAACAGCCGCGACTTTATCGATGAGCTTTGGAACTCGAAACACGAACCATACGAAGACGGATACTTCGACGCATACTACGACGGTCTGCTCAACCTGTTTGCCTTGATGCACCTGAGCGGCCGCTACACTCCTATTGATAAGAAATAATTGAGGATTATAGAATTAGTAACGAAAAATCCCCGATGCCAATGGTACCGGGGATTTTTTATGGTGATTCCGTTGGGATTCGAACCCAAGACCCACAGCTTAGAAGGCTGTTGCTCTATCCAGCTGAGCTACGGAACCATAGTTCGCTTTTGCGGCTGCAAAAATAAGCCATTATCATTCCTTTACAACAATTATAGAATAAAAAAGTTAGTTTATTTGCCGTTGGAAACGACGACGATAATATAAGCATCAAAAATGACAGATAACGACATTTGCATATTAAGCACCGCCTATTGGCCGCCTGTTCAGTGGTTTACAAAGATTGTCAGCCACCGGCAAGTGCTGATAGAGCAATTTGAGACCTTTCCCAAACAGAGCTATCGCAACCGCTGTGCGCTCTATGGCCCCAACTGCGTACAAACTCTGCAAGTGCCTATTTTGAAGGGCGATACACACAACCCGATGACGCGCGACATCCGCATATCGTACAACACGCCGTGGCAGAAGAATCATTTCTATACAATCCGTTCACTCTACAAGTCGTCACCATTTTTCGACTATTATGCCGACGACATTCTACCCTTCTACGAGCGCCGTTTCGACTTCCTGCTTGACTATAACCGTGCAATACTTGAAGTGTGCTTAAAATGGCTGAAAATGCCCGATAACACGCTTCTGACAACTGATTATGTGCGCACTCCATATTGTGCCGACTATCGCAACACAATACATCCCAAAACATCGCACCAAGCGCCCGATGAGCATTTTGTGGCGCAACCTTACACGCAGGTTTTCGACGAACGATTCGGTTTTATTCCCAATCTCTCAATCATCGACCTTGTGATGAACTGCGGACCGGAGGCGAAAGACGTGCTGAAGGAATGTTGTGTGTAAAATTCTGGTTATAAAATTGTTATAAGGACGCGATTAATCGCGTCCCTACATTTATTATCGTTGTTCCAATTTCTTTTGTGCGCCCTTATGCCCCTGCTCGGCGGCTTTTTCGTACCAGCGGAAGGCTTCGTCGCGGTCAACAGCAACACCATAGCCTTTCTCATAGCACAAACCGACATTGAACTGTGATGTATACTCGTCCTGCTCGGCGGCTTTCGAGAACCATTCGAAGGCTTTCTCATAATCGCGGTCAACACCTTTTCCGTTTTTGTATAGAATGGCGATGCCAGACATGGCGTACGGGTCGTTTCCTTGCTCAACGGCTTTTAAATAACATTCAAGAGCCTTCTCGTAATTCTTTTCGACACCTTGTCCGAGTTGATAACAGAGCCCCAAACGCGTTTGTGCATCAGCATTGTCCTGCTCCGCCGATTTGGAATAGAGTTCAAATGCTTTTTCAAAGTCCTTCGCAACGCCGTGGCCCTGTTCGTAGCACATTCCCAAACACAATTGCGCGATTTCGTTTTCATATTCAGCAGCACGTGTGTACCACTCCACAGCCTTCTCGTAATTCTGCTCAACGCCACATTCTCCTTGGTCATAGGAGAAACCCAATTTAACTTGAGCGTTAGTAAAGTCAAGCTCGGCAGCCTTAGTGTACCATTCAATGGCTTTCTTAAAATCCTGCTCCACGCCTAATCCGTTCTCATAAAGATAGGCAATGCTGTATTGTGCGTTAAAATTATCCTGCTCGGCGGCTTTAGAGAACCACTCAAAGGCTTTCTGATAATCCTGCTCCACTCCCGCTCCGTTTGCATATACAAAGCCCAGCATACGTTGCGCATCGGGATAGTCTTGCTCGGCGGCTTTTGAGTACCACTCTATGGCTTTCGCATAATCCTGCTCCACACCATCTCCGCATTCGTATAAAACGCCCAGCCGGCATTGTGCATCGGGATAATACTGTTCGGCGGCTTTTGAGTACCATTCAAAGGCTTTCTGAAAATCCTGCTCAACGCCTAATCCGTTCTCATAAAGATAGCCAATGCTGCTTTGTGCGCCAAAGTTTCCTTGCTCGGCGGCTTTGGTGTACCATTCAAGAGCTTTTCCGTAATCCTGCTCCACACCGTATCCCTCGGCATAATTATCGCCTAAAACGCATTGTGCTGCATCGTTTCCCAGCTCGGCAGCCTTAGTAAGCCACTCGATTGATTTTTCATTATCGAACACCTCGGTACCTTCGAACGAATAAACTAACCCCAGAGAATAAATTGCGTCGACATTGCCTTGCTCCGCCGCCTTGGAGTACCATTTAATAGCTTTTGCAAAATCGTGCCCCGCATAGTCTTTGTTGATGTATATTAGTCCTAATAGCTTTTGTGCCTCCAAATGTCCTTGCTCGGCGGCTTTGGTGAACCACTCAACGGCTTTGTCCAAATCTTCTTCAACATCCACCCCGATGTAGTATTTATAGCCCATTTGGTATTGTGCTTCGGCATCGCCTTGCTCGGCTGATTTGGCTTGCGCCTCTTGTTCCGATACCTCTTTAGACAAACGTTCGAAATCGCATTTTGCTAAAAAATCTCCTTGTTCAGCGGCTTTGGCGTACCATTCAATGGCTTTTTGGTAATCTTTTGCAGTACCATCTCCGTATTCATAAAGCCCTCCCAGAATGGATTGTGCGGTTACGTGTCCTTGTTCGGCGGCTTTGGTGAGCCATTCAATTGCTTTTTCTAAGTCTTGCGCGACAATTTCACCCATCCTATAGTGATATCCCAAATGGTATTGCCCTTCAACATTTCCTTGTTCGGCTGATTTGGCAAACAGTTCCATCGCTTTCTCGTTATTCTGCTCAACGCCCAATCCGTTTACATAACAGTCGGCTAACTGATTGTAAGCCTCAGCGTTACCTCGTTCAGCCGATTTGGTGTACCACTCAACGGCTTTCTGATAATCCTGCTCCACACCGCTGCCTTTTCGGTAGCAGTCGCCCACAACGCACTGCGCGTGGGCGTCGCCCTGCCCGGCTCTTTTCAGAAAACCATCGAACACATCTTGTAAGGCCTTTATTGCTTGTTCATAACCTTGTTGGGCTGACATTTCGAGCAGTTGGGTGGCAAATTCGGAATTCTTTTCAACGCCTTGTCCCTTGGCATAGCAAATGGCCAGATTGTATTGAGCAATTGGCTCGCCTTGGTTGACCGCCTTGGTGAGCCATTCAACGGCTTTAGCGTAATCCTGCTTCACACCATTGCCAGTCTTGTAGCAATAACCCAGGTTGCATTGCGCCGCCGCATCGCCTTCATTAGCGGCTTTGGTCAGCAAATCGACATTCATGGGCACACCAGTTCCTGTTTTTTGGAATAATTCCAGTTTTTCTTTCGCTGCGTCAAATCCCTGTTCGGCGGATTTCTTGTACCACTCGGCGGCTTTCGTGTAATCCTGCTCAACGCCGTTTCCGAACTCATAACAGCAGGCTAAATTACATTGCGCGCTAGAGGAACCTTGTTCAGCCGACTTGGTAAACCATTCAACAGCCTTCGAATAGTCTTTGGCCACACCTTTTGCGTCAGCATAACAGCTTCCCAAGTTGTTTTGCGCTGCCGCATGACCTTGCTCCGCCGCTTTAGTGTAATACTCAACGGCTTTTTCAAGGTTCTTCTCAACGCCTTTTCCAAATTCGTAGTTGACACCAAGGCTATAATTAGCCTGTACATCTCCTTGCTCCGCCGCTTTGGTGTACCATTCGTTGGCTTTCTTTAAATCCTGCGCCACTCCTTGCCCAAATTCGTATAAACAGCCCAAACGACCTTGAGCGGTTGCGTTCCCTTGCTTTGCCGCTTTGGCGTACCATTCGGCGGCTTTGGCGTAATCTTGCGCCACTCCCTTGCCGCTTTCATAGCATGAACCCAAGCATAATTGTGCAAGGGCGAGGTTTTGTTCGGCGGCTTTGGCGTACCATTCAGCGGCTTTTTCAAAGTCCTGCGCCACACCATATCCGTTCAGATAGCAAATGGCCAGATTATGCTGCGCACCGCCGTGCCCTAGCTTCGCCGCTTTGGCAAACCATTCTGCGGCTTTGGCATAATCCTGCGCCACGCCCTTCCCGTTCAAATAACACAATCCCAGGTTATGCTGCGCGTCAGTGTAGCCCGCTTCGGCAGCTTTGGTGTAGAATTTGACGGCCTCGCCAAAATCGGGCGCGGTGCCTTTTCCCATTTCGAAGGCCACACCCATTCCGAAATTGAATTTTGCTTTCAGTTTATCGAAAAGTCCCATATTTTCAGTGTTTTAGATTTGTATTGTTTTTCGTATTAATTGTTTTTGATTATCACAAAGCTAAAATAAAATTTTGCATGTAACTCTTTGCATGTGTGTACAAACAAAAAATCCCCGCAGCCATCGCTGCGGGGATTTCTATCATTCAATTATTCAATCATTCAATCCTTATTTCAGAGCATCCAATTCTGCTTTGATTTTCTCTGCATCTTCCGGACGGTCAAGTGCGGTGTAGATGTTCGACAGAATCTTCAGAGCGTTCTTGTTCTTGCTATCATATTGATAAGCTTTCTCTACAAGCGGAAGAGCCTGCTCAAATTCGGCCTTCGATTTCTCGAGCTCGGCATTGTAAGCATCAGCGTCGGTTTGGCTCAAACCGCTGTCGTTGGCGGCTTTCTTAATGTCGTTGCCCTTTTTGTAGAAAGCATTGCCTTTCTGAACATACAAGTTAGCCATCATCTTGTTCAGCGCCTTGTCGTTAGGATATTTGGCCAAACCTTCCTCAAGGGTTTTCTCGTACATATCGTTGTCTTTCTTTGCCTTGTAAACTTCAGCAAGGTTCTGGTAAGGTTTGCCTTCCTTAACTTTCAGCTCAATAGCCTTCTGCAGGTAGGTAATAGCTTCGTCGTTCAGGTTGGCCTTGTGAGCGCAGTAGCCTGCGTTGTAAATGGTTTCGGGAGCAATTTCCTTTGCCTTGCCCTGTTTCTCGTACAGGTCAAAAGCCTTCTGATAGTTTTCGAACGCGCCTTTGTAGTCTTTCAACTGAACTGCGGCGTTGGCTTTGTTAACCAAATCTTCAGGTGCCTCTTGAGCATTCAGGTTGAATGCCAGTGCAACCAATGCAATTGTTAGTAAGCGTTTCATCATTTTTTTGTTTTTTAAGTTTAGTAGTTATTTTGTTATTTAAGCAAATACAATTGTTTTATTATTGTATACCAGTGTTTTACGCTGAATATGCAAATTTATTGCCCGTGAAAGTACAATTTTTTCCAAATCGCGGCCTTTCAGCACAAGGTCATCCACAGTATCGCGGTGAGTTATGCGGGTAACATCTTGCTCAATAATCGGTCCCTCGTCGAGGTCAGTTGTTACGTAGTGCGATGTTGCACCGATAATCTTCACACCGCGCTTGTACGCTGCGTGGTATGGTTTTGCACCAGTAAACGCCGGCAGGAACGAGTGGTGAATGTTGATAATCTTGTTCGGGTATTTGCTGATGAAATCCGATGAAATCACTTGCATATACCGTGCAAGCACCACAAACGTAATGTTGTATTTCTCAAGCAGTTCCAACTCTTTGGCTTCTTGCTCTGCCTTGTTTTCCTTAGTTATTGGGAAGCAGTAGAACGGAATACCGAACTGTTCAACCACAGGGCGCAAATCCTCGTGGTTGCTAATCACAACCGGAATCTCAACGTTCCATTCACGGCCTTGGTAGCGTGCCAGAATGTCGAACAGGCAGTGGTCCATTTTCGACACAAACAGCGCCATACGCGGCTTGTCTTCAGAAAAGTAAACCTTGAACTGCATATTGTAGGCCGATGCAATCAGCGTCTGGAAATAGTCCTGAATCTTGTCTTTGGGAATGACAAACTCGGCCAAATCCCACATTATGCGCATAAAGAATTGCCCTTCCTCGTGGTCAACGTGCTGGTCGAGTGCAAGAATATTACCTCTGTTGTTCTGTATGAATTCTGTAACTTTTGCCACAATGCCAATCTGGTCATCGCAGTGCATAAGAATTGTGGCCGTATTAACTGCTTTATCCATTTAAATGCTTTTTTACATACGCCCTCAAAAGTATATGAAAATTGACTTTTATGTTTTTTTATGCGGTATTATTTTATCTCAAGTTCTGACCCTATTTGCACATCAAAAGGTCCGTTTATATTAACATCATTGTAAGCATCAATAGTCAATTTTGCATTATTTTGAACTTTGACATTTTGAACATTCACTTCACACCCCTCTACCGAAGTATTTGTTGTTACTGTTCTATTTATAAAATTTGTAGTAGTACATGCAGCTTGAACAGCAGCAAAAGCATCTACTAATCCATAACCCATTTGATTATTCCAAGTGCCATTTGGCCGACCTGTAGTATTTTGATAAGTATATCCACCAACTTTTTGCGCTGTTGATTCAATTATATTCACAACCTGCAAACGTGTTAGATGAGGATATCTTGATAAAATTAATCCTGCAACAGCACTGACGTGCGGCGTTGCCATAGATGTACCACTCTTAAATGCATAATGATTACTTCTAATTGTTGATAGTATATCACTGCCTGGCGCCACAATATCTAATTTATTACCATATCCAGAAAAAGATGAACGTTGTCCTCCTGATGTAATAGAACCAACAACAAGTATTTCCGGTCTATAATTAGCAGGATAATCAATTACCGGTGATTTGTTACCTGCAGCAAACACGACGATGATTCCTTTGCCATTTCTGCCATTATCAAGAGCATTGTCGATGGCATCTTCTAACAATTCGCTATGCAAATTATTATAAAATGCACCACCTTGGTCTCCCCAAGAATTACTTAAAATATGAGCACCATTATGAACTGCCCAATTAATTCCTGTTGCTATATCTTCTGATATAGTAGAACTTGGCTCCATCGGATGACTAATCTCCATTATACTAAGACCCGGGGCAACACCCGCAATATTTGCTTGATTGTGATTCGAACTTATTATACCGCAAACATGTGTACCATGATCACTATACAAATTAGCTGGTTTTTTTTTCTCTCTCGCATCATAAGATTGTGTGAAATTTATTCCTACAAATTCTTTGTGCCCGTTATCAATTCCTTGGTCAATAACAGCAACTATAATATTGTTATTACCCGTGGTTATCTGCCAAGCATTGCACGCATTGATGTCTATTCCTGCATTATCAATAGCCCATTGTTCTGAATATCTTGCATCTGACACGCAACTATGTGAGAAATTAAAAACAAAACCAGGGTCAACTTTTTCAAACAAGCCTGTTTCATAAAAAATATTTGAAACGGATAAAGAGTTAGATATAGATTCTCTATTAGTTTCAATCACATACCATCTATCGGTATAAGCAACTTTTCTAACAATTTGAGTTTTTGTTTTTTTTGCCATTTTGATTAATAAGGAAGAGTCAGAATCATTTTTTAGTTTAACATAAAAACAATTTGAAATTGCTACAGGAAGTGAATCCCCAACCACCTTTTCTATTGCTCTAATTTCCGAATTTGCTTTTAACGAATTATAGATGTCATAATATTTTTCAGAATCAACTTTCAGCTCGTACCCAATTAATTGAGTATTCTTTGATAGTATTGCCAAAGATTCATCCCCTCTAATTTGTCGTGAAACGCTATATTCTCTCTTTATAGATTGTTCCAAATCAGTATTTCTTTCAAAAAAAACTACAAGTTTGCTTTCATTAATATTAAGACTTATTTTTTTACCTTTATAGTAATAATAATCCTCCACATTATTTTCTTGAGCATTACAATTAATAATACTAAAAAATAGTACAATAAATAATACATTCATTTTCATATATTACCTAATTCTAATAAATTGTATGTTTTTTACATCTTGTGTTATTAATCTGTCTATAAAATTGTATATAGTCATTTCTTTTCTATTTGAAATTGTATAGGCACATTTTATTTCGTTTCCATCTTTATGGAAAAAAATCGTATCAGAAGTAGCAGAATAACGCCAACCATCAAAAATGATGTGTTTTTGCACTAATAACTCACTTGTAAAAACAATTGTATCAGAAATGCCATCAAATAATTCTGGATTTTTTTCCCTCCATGTCCCAATAAGATTATTATTTACAACAGTGTTTTCAGCAGTTTCGTCTTTAGCACAAGATAACGCTAAGAATAAAAAAGGAAACAACAACAACTGAATTTTCATATTTAATTCGATTTAATGAATTGAATACCTTTTATATTGAAAATATATCAATCTTAATTACTCTGTTAAAACCATTCGTTTTGTGTCTACAAGTTGACCATTTACAATAAGAGAATACATATACATTCCTGCATCAAGGTCACTGCCAACAATTTCAATGCTGTCATATCCACAGTTTTGCAATTTAAAGCATCGCAGTTGTTTGCCGTTCATATCGTATATGCAAATCATTGCATTTTCAGCATCATCTGCCAAGTAGTATTCTATTGTTGTGGTTTGAGAAAAAGGATTTGGATTATTTTGGTATAACACACTATTCAACTCTAAATCATTTTTGGTTTGCGTTGATTTTGTGTTTTTTGCATTTTTTGATTGTACGTTTTGTTCAACATTTTTCAATTCTTTAATTTCTTGCTGTAAACTTTCGATAATGATTTGCTGCTCTTTTATTGCATTTACTAATTCAGGTATAAAACCCAAATAATTGATTTCCAAAACATCATCATCTTCATTATACTCAACATATTTCGGGAAAATCTTTTGCACATCCTGCGCTAAAAAACCAGAGTAATCTTTTCTTGATTTTATAAGATTCTCTCTTTTGTAGCATGCGCTGTCAGGATAAAAACTTTCCTTATAATCATATTTAATAGGATTAAGTTTGAGAATATTGTTTAATGAACCAGTCAATGGTCTGATGTTTTCTTTTGTTTTCTTATCTGAAGTTACCATAACTCCATTTACATGCAAATAACGAGTGTACACGCGGAATAACTGCCGGTCAGAACGTCCTAAGTACATGGCATTGTTCCATTGCGGCAGAATAATAGGTTGAGTACTGCTATAAACTGTAAAATAGAAACCACTGGGGGCAGGATAACAGCTGAAATATGATTCCACATCTACATCGAATTTATATCGTGGATTTCCACTCCTTCCTATACCTACCCAACCATTCGTTGACATTTTAATTTGAGCTGACAGTGTGAATACACAAAAAAGTCCAACGACAATTAAAAATAGTCTTTTCATATTATTTTTTTTTGATTACAAATATAATTGTTTTCATTTAAGGATAGCTTATGAAAATAACAACCAACAAAAATGCCCATCAACTGTTGGTATTTGTTGATAGGCAAATGGTTATTGTTACGCTTTTAGGCTTCACAACTCGTGAATCACCAGTCCCGAACGCAGTTTCGGCTCAAACCAAGTGGTTTTCGGGGGCATAATGTTGCCCGAATCGGCAATGTCGATGAGTTGTTTCATTGAGACTGGGTAGAGTGCGAAGGCACATTTCATCTCGCCGTTGTCAACTCGGCGTTTCAGTTCGCCAAGACCGCGGATGCCGCCAACAAACTCAACGCGGGTGGTTGTGCGTAGGTCTTTCACGCCCAGAATCTCGTCCAAAACGTGGTTTGAGAGAATGGTCACGTCAAGAACACCAATCGGGTCGTTGTTGTTGTAAGTACCTGGTTTAGAATTCAGTTTGTACCAGTTGCCCGACATATAAAGGCTGAACTCGTGCAGTTGTGCAGGCTTGTAGATGTCGGCGCCCATTTTGGTGACAGTGAAGCATTTTTCCAACTCTTTCAAGAAAGCGTCCTCGCTCAAACCGTTCAGGTCTTTGCAAACGCGGTTGTAGTCGATGATATTCAACTGGTTGTCAGGGAAGTGAACTGCCATAAAGAAGTTATATTCCTCTTTGCCCGTGTGGTTCGGGTTCTGGCTTTTCTTCTCAAGACCGATGCGAGCTGCGGCTGCCGTACGGTGGTGACCGTCAGCAACATAGCAGTAAGGCACCTTGGTGGCGAAAAGTTCCTCAATCCGTTTGTTGGTTTCGGGCGAGTTAATCGGCCAGAAGGTGTGTCCGAATCCGTCCTCGGCCACAAAATCGTAGTCAGGTTTCTGATTTTTGACAATGTCGTTAACAATGGCATCAATCTCTGGCACAGCCTTATACGAGAAGAAAACAGGCTCGATGTTGGCGTTCAGATAGCGGGTGAGCACCATGCGGTCCTCTTCCTTGTCGGGACGGGTGAGCTCGTGTTTCTTGATTATGCCCGTGTTGTAGTCCTCGCACGAAGCGGCGCCAACAATTCCGTATTGTGTGCGTCCGTTCATTGTCTGCGCGTAGATGTAGAACTTCGGTTCGCTGTCCTGAACCAGCCAGCCTTTCTGTTTGAACATCTTGTAGTTGTCAACGGCCTTGTTATAGACTGTTGCAGAGTGGATGTCGGTGCCAGCGGGGCAGTCGATTTCAGCACGGGTGATGTGCAGCAGGCTCTCGGCCTTGCCAGCGGCCATTTTTGCGGCCTCTTCGGTGTTCATCACATCGTAGGGCAGGCAGGCCAGTTTCTCGATAATTGCTTTCGGCGGTCTAACGCCTTTGAATGGTTTTACTGTTGCCATTATTTATTGCTTTATTTTATTGATTTACAATTATATTACTTCGCCAATAGTTTGTTCGACTCAGCGTGCGAATGTATAAAAATTTGAGTAAAGTGTAATGTCGATTTCTCGCACAGATTACACAGTCCCGATAGTTATCGGGAACACTGATTTTCACAGCGGATTTATACCACGGAAAGACATAAATTCTTTTCCGTGTTTTCCGTGCGTTCCGTAGTTAAAAAGAAGTCTATGTAAATCAGTGTCATTCCGTGTCGTCTGTGCGAAACAATCCTCGCTAATCACAAACAAAAAAGGCCGCCCAATCGAGCAGCCTTTTTCTGTATCGGTTTGTAACGAATTACTTGTTCACCTGGAAGCGTTTGTTGCCAGTTGCAAAGAAATCTACAATCTGGTTGGCAGCGGCCAGACCAGCGTTGATGTTGGCCTCAGCTGTTTGTGCGCCCATCTTCTTCGGGGTTGCAAAGTAGCGGCCTTCGAATTTTGCTTTGAAATCAGCGTCAGCGTCGGGGGCAATGTCAGTGATGTACTTAATGTCCTGACGTTCTTCCATAAGTTTGATGAGTTCAGCCTCGTTGATGACCTCTTTGCGGGCAGTGTTGATAACAATGCCGCCTTTCTTCA
>JAFZWI010000001.1 GCA_017617355.1 Salinivirgaceae bacterium
CGAGCACAATGCCCATTCCCACGCCCACCGACACAACCTGCACAATCTGTTTGCGCTTGATGGCGCCAACGGTCAAGTCTTCGACCGTGATTCCCAAAGCGTTAAGCGCAGGCTCGGCAAGAGTTGCGCCGTAGCCAAGGCCGAAGGCGAACAGCAGCACCAGCACAAGGCCCAACACCGACAGTTGGCTGTTGAACAGCGGCTTTTCGGTAATTATCTGTGTATAAGTATGTTTCTCGTTATCGTAATAATCAGGATTGTACTCAACGGGCTTCACTTGGCCGTTTTCGTAAAGGTTGAAGAAGGTCAGATTCTCGCCTTCGGGGCTGATGCCGCTGTAGAGCATTGTGCTGTCGAAGTTATTGATTACCACCTGTTCAACGAATTTCTCCTCGCTTGCAAAAGCCTTCGGAAGTTGCGAACCAACTTCGCCACCGAGCGCACCCAAACCAAGTTTGATGCCCGATGTGAGCAGAATCATACCGATGAGCGTGAAACCAAGTCCCAAAGCCACCTCGTCTTTGTTACGGATTTTCTCGCGAAGGAAGAGCGTGAGCACCAGAATGAGCAGCAACGTGAGCGGAATCACAGCCCGCAGGCCGCCAATCGTCTCCTCTTTGAGCGTATCGCTCAACGGCTCGGTGATGGGCGCCTCGCTCGAAATCTCGACCGACGACAGCAAGCCGCGCTCATAGTCGCCAGCGCGGTGTGCCAGCCAATCCTGAAGTGTTTGGTTACCAAGATATTGACGGCAAACCGACTCGTCGTTGGCAATAGCCAGAATGGTTTGGTTGAACTTCGCCGAATCGTTGCCAAACAAAGCGCGGCGGCCCTTCTCGCTTCCGTGAGTGAAAGCGTGCTCGGCAATCATAGCCTCGTTGCCGTTGAAAAGTTGCACCGCAGCGGCCTTGTTTTCAGGCGCGAAGAATCTCTCCTCGGTTGTGGCGGCAGGAATAAGCGTGTTCAGGTAAAGCCCGAGCCCCAGCACAGCCGCAATCGGGAATGCCGACGCCAGCATAATGATGCCGAATCCGCCGTCGTTGCCCGAACCTTTGTTTGCTGTTCGCGAAACACCGATACCCAGCGCCAGCACAAGCGGCACGGTCACGGCTCCTGTTGTTACAGCACCGCAGTCCCAAGCCAGACCGATTATCTTCGACAGATTGACGTTGAACGACGCATAAACCGTGAGCGCCATTACCAACGGAATGACCACGAATATTATCGGTTTGATGTTCCAGCCATAGTAGAAACGGCACATACCCAACGCCACGGCCAGTCCCACGCCCGCTCCAACAGAGTTCACCAGCATTCCCGAGTATTTGTCGAGAATCATATAAAGCAGCGGCGAGTCCCACGCCGTGATGGTTGCTCCAGCGGTTTTCAGCGAGCTAATGGCAGGTTCGGCAAGCGTTGAGCCGAAGCCCAGAATGACACCGAAGATGCAGATTGGAACGATTCCCACTTTGGCTGGCAGCTTCACTCCCACGCGCTCGCCAATGGGCATCATACCCAGCACAAGCCCCTCAAGGAAGAAAGCCAGACCAAACACCACAAGGGCTATGCCGCCCGCCGTTCCAAGCGCGTTGGCCAACGGTGTGCGCAAAATGGCCACCTGAAAAAACACAAGGTAGCAAATGATAAAGGCCACTGACTTTACCTGCCCCATAATCCGCGATTTAGCGTAGCCGCCTATCAATGCAAGCGAATCGCCAATCGGAAGACGTTTTCTATTCATCATATCACAGAATTATAAATTAATAATTTGAATTTAAGCCAGCTGCATAATGCACCCGATTAAAATCAATCATATTTATTTCAAAAATACCAATCTGATTTGAAAAAACAATGTGTTTTCAACTTCCAGCCTCTACTCTTTCCAATTCGGCAGTTAGTTTTTCCCAATTGTTGAGTTCGTCGGCAAGCTGTTTTTTAGTGGCTTCGTATTTTTCGAAAAAGTCCGAAGTGGCACTCTCCGGGCGGTTTGCAAGCTGATTGTCCATATCAGCGATAGCCGATTCAAGCTCGACAATCAGCGCCTCGCACTCCTCAACCGCTTTTTTCGCCTTGCGGATACGCTTCTCTTGCTCTTTTTGTTCTTCGTAACTCAATTTGCTTTGCGGCGCAACCGATTGAGCCTTAGTTTTTTGCTCGGCAGTTTTTTCAGCCTTTTGAGTTTTAGGCGCTGACTCTAGTTGCCGCATATTATCCAACTTTTTGTGGTATAGGAAATCGCTGATGCCGCCCAAATGTTGTTTCATCTTATGGTTACGGAACTCATAAACAATGTTCACCATACCGTCCAAGAAATCGCGGTCGTGCGAGACAACAATCAGCGTGCCGTCGTAAGCCATAAGTGCCTGTTTCAGAATATCCTTAGAGCGCATATCGAGATGATTGGTCGGCTCGTCAAGCACCAGCAGATTGGCTGGTTCAAGCAGTAACTTGGCCATTGAAAGGCGCGCCTTTTCACCACCGCTTAAAACACTCACTTTCTTGTCGATATCCTCGCCGCGGAACAAGAACGCCGCCAGAATGTCACGGATTTTGGTGCGGATTTCGCCTTTTGCCACATCATCGATTGTTTGGAAAACGGTTTTGTTAAAATCGAGCATTTCGCTCTGATTCTGAGCATAATATCCAATCTTTACACCGTGTCCTATTTTTACTGTTCCCTCGCACGGATGGATGCCGAGAATAACCTTGGCCATAGTGGTTTTACCCTCGCCGTTGCGCCCGACAAATGCCACTTTTTGTCCGCGCTCAAGCGTGAAATCAATATCGTTGAGCACCAGTTTTTCACCGAAACTCTTGGTCATCGCCTTGGTTTCCACCACAATCTGTCCCGAGTGCGGTGCGGGCGGGAACCGGAAATGAATTGACGATGTGTCGAACTCGTCAACCTCAATGCGCTCAACCTTCTCAAGTTGCTTGATGCGCGACTGCACCTGCACCGCCTTGGTGGCCTTGTAACGGAACCGCTCAATGAATTTTTCGGTGTCCTCAATCATTTTCTGTTGATTCTCGTAGGCCGCCATTTGCTGTTCAAGCTGTTCTTGGCGCTGAATAACATATTGTGAATAAGGCACTTTGAAATCATATATCTTGCCAAGCGATATTTCGATGGTGCGGGTTGTGAGGTTGTCGAGGAAAGCGCGGTCGTGCGAGACAACCATAACGGCGCCCTCGTAGGTTTTCAGCATATCCTCAAACCACTGAACCGACTCAATATCAAGGTGATTGGTGGGCTCGTCGAGCAGCAGCACATCGGGGTGGCGCAGAATGACCTTTGCCAACTCGATACGCATTCGCCAACCGCCGCTGAACTCGGCCGTCGGGCGTTCAAAATCAGTGCGTTCAAAACCCAAACCAAGCAGTGTGCTCTCAATCTCGCCATCGATGTTATGGCCGTTGAGCAAGTGGAAACGGTCATTTTTCTCCGTCAGGCGATTAATCAGTGCCATATACTCGTCCGACTCGTAATCAGTACGTTCAGCAAGCTGATTGTTCAGTGCGGCAATCTCTTTTTCGAGCGCCTTAACCTCAACAAACGCGCTCTGAGCCTCGGCATACACCGTGCGTTTGTCCTCAACCGACAACTGCTGCGGCAAATAGCCGATTGTTACCCCTTTCGGCACCGACACCTGCCCGCTGTCGTACGGCTGCAAGCCGCACAGCACCTTGAGCAATGTCGATTTTCCAGCGCCGTTTTTGCCGGTCAGGCCAATGCGGTCGCGCGGATTCATCAGGAAACTGATGTTGTTGAACAACGGAACGCCCGAAAACTCTACAGTTAGATTGCTTACTGAAATCATAGCTCAAATTTTGGCGCAAAGGTAAAAGTTGAGTTAAAAGTTTATCGTTTTAAGCTCTATGTTTTAAGGCAAAAGTGAAAAGGCATAATAAACACAAAGCATTTTTTGCTATCAGCAAACTACGCCAATAAAAAAAGCCTCCGAATCGAAGGCCTTTCTTTTACTTAACCAAACCAACTTATTATGAAAACTTTACATCATAAACGTGTATCATCGATTTATGTTTTGAAATTATTGGTGATAGATATGGTAAAAAAATGAAACACACGTCACTTTTTTTTCAACCCGACAACATCTTTATCGCGATTTATTTCTACTTTACGTTTTGCAATTCACAATAAAAACACCACTTTTATTGTTACTGCGCAACAGAAACAGAATAAGGAATGAAATTATCACGCATAAGCTTGAATATCTTTTCATTATGGCTCATCGTAAGTTTGCTGCCATTGGGGCTGTCTGCGCAAGATTCCGACGACTACGAGCAGCATATTTTAGACAGCGTGACCGACATTGCCAACAACTCTGCCGACATTAACGCGCGCCTCGAAGCACTAGACTTCATCACCATAAACCACCCAAATGTTGATTCAACACTGAAATACTGCGAGATTGAAGCCAAGCTTGCAAAAGAGCATGGCGACTATTTCAAGTTGGTGTCTTCGCTCCGGGTAGCAGCATGGTGCCACTACTACAACTTCAACTACAACCTGGCTAACGAATACTATTTCAAAGCATTGCACGTGAGCGACTCGGTTCAGTACAAATTTGGAATAGGCATGTGCTACCACAGCATCGCCAACACCATGGCCATGATGAGCAACTTTGCCGAAGCCGACAAGTACGACTACCTAGCCCTGCAGATTTTCTACGAGCTGAACGACACTGCCAACATCAGCGAGATTCACCGGTCGCTAGGCCTCATGTATGCCGATTTCCAGCTATACACAACCGCCGAAGAACATTTCAGCAAAGCCCTCGAGCTCGACATCCTTCAAAACAACACAAAAAAAATAGCCGACGACTATCGGCATTTTGCTGTTACAAACCTGTGTCGGTACGACGATTTGCTGCAAGACAGCCTTATTCTGAAGTCGCGCAACTACGCACTGAAAAGCTACCGACTGATTAAAAAGATAGGAACCGACTTTGACATGATGATAGCCTGCCTCAACCTGATGAGGATTTACTACGAATTTGCCGAAGACAACACCTCTCGACAGCAGCAACTAATGGACAGCAGCCGATTTTTCTTCCGCAAAGGCCGTTCGATAGCCGCCAAAGACGGCTTCCTCGAAAAATCGTGCGACTTCAAGATGCAGGAAGCGCGTTATGCCATTTTGGACAAGGACTTCGGGAAGGCGCTCCAGCTCATAAAAGAGACTGAGGATATTATGCGCGACGATTCATCGGCATTGTTCTTCATGGACCTGTATTCCATTTACAGCCAATACTATACGGCCACTGGCGACCACAAAAGAGCCTACGAGTATCTGTGTCGGAGAACCGAGCTGAAAGACAAATTTCTGAACAGCAACTCCTCGCTTTACACCTCGAAATCGAATGTGCAGAACGAGTTTGACGAGATGATGACAAAAATCAGTCTCGAAGACCAGAAGAAACGAATCCGCAAAATGGAGGAAGAGCGCCTATGGCAGATAATCAACGGTTCGGCTATCGGACTTACGATACTGACAATCATCATTATAATAACAATACGCCGCGGACGCCGCCACAAACGGGTGCTGGGCCGCATACTCGAGCAGCGCATGGAAGAAGTTGAAGCACAGCGAAATCAACTTGAAATGATGAACAATCAGATGAAACAAAGCATCAACTTCGCACAGCATATACAAGATTCGATACTTCCCCAGAATCAAGCTCTTGAGAAGATATTCGGGGAGATGCTGATTCTATGGAAGCCACTCGACATTGTGTCGGGCGATTTCTACTGGGGCACCGCAATGGATGACAACAAACTGCTGGCAGTGGTCGACTGTACCGGCCACGGCGTTCCTGGCGCGTTCATGAGCATGCTTGGAGTGCGCTCTCTAGGCGATATTGTGGCCTCGGTAAAAACGGACGACAGAGAGCTTAACGCCGCCGACATCCTAAATCGCATGCGCGACAATGTGATAACATCGCTCCACCAAACCGAGCAGAACAGCCTGACACTCGACGGAATGGACATGGCGCTGATTATACTGAACGATAACTCTTTGGAAATGCAATACGCTGGTGCGTTCCGTCCGCTCATAATAATCCGCGGCGACGAGGTAATAATGATAAAAGCCGACAAGATGCCCGTCAGTTTCATAAAAGCCGACGACCGCCCGTTCCGCAACAATGTTATAGAGATGCAGAAAGGCGACACCGTCTATATGTTCTCCGACGGCATCCCAGACCAGTTCGGCTTAAGAAAAGACGGCAGCGAAGGCAAATTCAGCACAAAACGACTGATTACGCTGCTTCAAGAAATACACGACAAACCATTTGCCGAGCAGAAAACACTCATCGAGGAAGAGCTTGACAAATGGCGGCAGAACGGCAATTCGTCTTATCCGCAAACCGATGACATTGTCATATGCGGCTTCAAAATCTGAAAAGCACAATGAAATGAGAAAATTAGCATCCAAAATATTGATATTAATATTGCTCACAGCATTGTGCACAACACGCGCAACCGCGCAAGACATGCATGAGATTGACAGCCTTGTGCAAGTTGCCGATACCATGCCCAACGACACCAACAAACTGGCTGTGCTTAATTTAATATGCCGCATGCACTCCAACGCCGATTCGGTTTACAAATACGCAGTTGAAATGCTCGACTTGGCCAAAGCCAAACATTTAAAAAAATGGGAAGCCCAAGCCTACCACATGCAGGCTTGGTATTTATACAACGTTAATGAACTTGAAAAAGCGTTGGAATACAACTACAAATCGCTCCGAATAAACGACTCGTTGGGTTTACGATTCGAAACAGCCATGAGCTATACGGCGGCGGGCGAGTGCCTGAACGAATTAGGCGACAGGCAAGCCGCCAACAAATATTACAACATTGCGCTCGACATTCTGGCGGAAATCGAAAATACTTCAGCATCCGCCCCTATATTACGTGACTTGGGAGTCATGTGTATTACCACAAAACTGTACGACAACGCCCGCAAATACATGTACGATGCCCTCAAAATAAACGTTCAGGAAGGCAACACCCGAGAGGTTCTCATCGACCACCTCTACTTGGGTTTCATAGACTGCGCCGAATACGAAACAACCAAAAACGCGCTGACTATTCTTGACGCCCGCCGGCACAGCGACGCCGCCTACAACCTGGCACTCAAGCTTGACAACGACTACTACCTCTGCCATACCGAGCAAGTCCAAATGGAAGTGTACTTGAACTATGCAAAAGTTCTTGACGAGCCGCTGCGCACCGTTATGCTCGATAGCAGCCTTCGTTTCTACAACGACGCCGTCGAACTTGCCAAGAGACTTGGCTACTACGAGGGCTATTACTATGGACTCGAATTATGGAAAGCGAAATATCTGCTCACCACAAAATCAGTAAAGAAAAGCCTTGAACTGCTCCGCACTATTGAGAAAAAGGCCGAAAGCGACTCCGCGACTATCGCCTTCATTGACATCTACGGACTCTATACCCAGTGCTATGCGGCCTTAGGCAACTACCAGAAAGCACTGGAATACAAGAGAAAACAGATGCTGCGTGAAAACATCGACAACAACCGTGACTTTACGGTAAACTCAATGCGTGTGAACGCAAAAGAGGAGTTCGAGCGCAGCCTGCGCCAACACCAACTCGACGAAGAGCGCGAAGCCATAATATACAACCTGCACAAACTGCACATGCGCATTGTCAGCATCATCATCTTCGGGTTCCTGCTTATCATAAGCGTATTCGCCATAATAGTCTTCCGCAACTGGAAACGCGAGCATCACACCAACATAGTGCTGATGCAGCAGAACAAGAAATTCGTAGAGCAGCGCGACAAACTTGCCGACATCAACTACCAGATGACCTCAAGCCTGATGTACGCGCGCGGCATACAGACAGCTATAATGTCGTCGCCCGAAAGTTTGAACAAGATTTTCGGTAACAGCCTGATAATATGGAACCCAATGGAGATAGTGTCGGGCGACTTCTACTGGGCTGCGCAGATTGGACGTCACAAGATTATAGCCGCCGCCGACTGCACCGGACACGGCGTCCAGGGCGCGTTCATGAGCATCCTTGGCATGATTGCCCTCAACGACATCACATCAGACGACAGCTTCACAATTGGCGACAACGCGGCTGCCGAACTGCTTAACCTGCTAAGAGCCAAGATGATTGAGACACTCCACCAACAAGACAAAGACTGGTCCAACTCGAAACCCGAAGGAATGCACATCGCCCTCTGCATATTGGACACCGAGACTCGCAAGATGCAATACGCCGGCGCTTACCGCCCGCTCATCATAGCCCGCCGCAAAGGACTAATCCTATATCAGCCCGACAAGATGATTATAGGCTACCAGCCGGGCAAAAACGACTCGTTCACCAACAACACTATCGAATTGTCGGAGGATGACACTATATATATGTATACCAACGGCATATCCGAGCAGCTCAACAACGACAAAAAAGGTGTCAAATTCACATCGATAAGGCTGAACAACCTGCTTGAAGCAAACTACACCAAACCATTTGCCGAGCAACGCCAAATAATTGAAGACACCGTCAAGAAATGGCGCACCGAATCGGGCAACATCAGCGAACAAACCGATGACCAGCTGCTTATCGGGTTCCGCATCGATTAAGACATGCAAAGAATTGAAGGATTCCGCAAAAGGTTCCCATGCGAAGTGTTGCTTTCGCTTATATAAAACGAAAAAAGCGATGCCAACAGTTGTTGACATCGCCTTTATTATTTAGTTCAATACCTTTATTTCATATATTTCTCCACCAGTTTGGCGGCCTTTTCTCTCGGGTAGTTGTTCTGACTTGCCACTCTAAAAATCAATTCAGCTTCTTCATCTGTAATCTTGCCATCGGCGGCTATCATGGCTGCGATGTTTTTGATTAGTTCGGGAATCTGAGAATCTTGAATTGCATAGGTTAAATCGCCATCCTCTATTTCCTTCTGAATTTCTTTGAGTTCATCGTCATTAAAGCACAGCTTCTCTTTGAACACTTTTCTGAATAATTGTTTCTCCTCCTTGCTCTCCGAGCCATCAACCGTTTCCGCAACCAACACTGCCTTTGCAATCATTCGGTCTGAGATAGCTCTTTTACCGAAGAAGACAGTTGTCAGGAGTTTTAGAATGGCGCCCATTACGACAAGAATGCCCAAAATTCCAAATACCCAGAACCAAACCAGATAGCTGTCGGTTCTGGCAGTAGCCGGAGCTATCCAAAGCACACCTTCGGTAAGATAATTGTGTATAATATTTCCCTGAAGATTGATTCCGTGCCAGATGCCATTATACCAGCAATAACTTTTTCCGCCATCGATTTTGCACAACCAACCTGCTATTAACCACAGTACAGTATAAGTGCCTATTATGGTCACCAATAATGTCAATATTTCCTTAATCCAAAATTTTGTTACCGATTTCTTCTCCATTTCATTATTTTTTAGATAGTTAACAATTACTTAATTAGCCGTGTAATATTATAAAAAAATTCAAAAACATTTTTCAAACTTGTTTTTTTCTGTCTTTTTCAGCTCAAAATCAAACTATTTCATTCCTCAAAAATGGGGAAAAGACATGCTCCAAACGATGCCTATTAACGTTTCTTCGCAAAAAACTCCTTAACCAAGGCTGAACACTCATCGGCAAGAACTCCGCCGACAACAACCGTTTTGGGGTGATAGATTCCTTCGAAATGGTGGCTGCCGCGCTTCTCATCGACCGCACCATAAACAACGCGGCTTATCTGCGCCCACGCCAAGGCTCCGGCACACATCGGGCAAGGCTCAACAGTTACATACAATGTGCAATCGGTAAGATATTTGCCGCCGATATAACCTGCCGCAGCCGTTATAGCTTGCATTTCGGCGTGCGCGGTCACATCGTTGAGAGTTTCGGTCAGGTTGCAGGCGCGTCCAATTATCTGTCCGTTGCTCACCACAACCGCACCAATAGGCACTTCATCCTTCTCAAATGCTATTTTGGCCTGTTCAAGGGCCTTGCGCATATAGAAAATGTCATCCATAAACGGTAAGAGTTTAGAGTTGAGCGCTTCGCTGTTTAGAAGGTTGAAAGTTTAAAGTTTTAGAAGTTTAAAGTTTAGAATGTTTAGAGCTTCGCTGTTTAGAAAGTTGAGTTCTAAACCATCTCGACTTTCTAAATCTTTTCAACCTTTTAAATTCTTTACATTCCTACATTTTTCCAAAACACTAATGCCTTTTGCCTTCTGCCTAATGCCTTTCTTCTATTGCATCACATCAACTCCGGCTTTCAAATCGGCCACAAACTGCTGAATCAAAGGCCAGCACTCTTCGGCTGTCGAAACATCGCGCAAGCGGTTATCGAGCGGGCACTGCCCTGTCTTCCTGCGATTCTCGATATAAGGCGATTCGGTATCGAAATAAACCTTTATGCCGCTGTCGCGAAGCATTTTCAGCGCCGGGGTGCTGATTGTGTGCGTGTTAACTGCCTTAACGCCACCAAGAACCATCATCGCGGCAGCGCCTTTGCCAATAATTTTGTCGGCCACAAGCGCGCCTTTGAGTGGGCCACCGCCGGCACTAATCATATCGTAAAGGTCGAGAACTCCGCTTTGCTTGTAAGTGCTCACCTCGCCCCCACTGCTCACCACGCACGAGTAGCGGCCGGCATCGAGCTGTTTCAGAAGCGTTGCCAATGTGACAATCTCGCCAAGTTCGGTCTCGCCGGTCTTAAGCGCCTCAACAAAACGGTCGATACGGTGCATCTCCTGCGGAATGTTGATTCGCTGCGGACACTCCGGAATACAATGGTTGCAACTTATGCAGTGGTTGGCCTGACGCAGACGCGGCACACTGCGGTCGTAGCCGACAAGGAACGCCTTGCGGGCCTTTTTATATTCAGGGTCTTTTATATCTTCAATGACAAGTCCCTCGTTGATACACTTGTTGTAATGGCTGAAGATGCCCGGAATGTCGAGACCATA